>NZ_JBSGIT010000021.1:0-96300 GCF_053605205.1 Gordonia sp. NPDC003950
TGCCGGATGCTCCGGGTCAAACGAGTGCTATCCCAGCGACCGCTACCAGTACTGAACCTGCCACACCGTAGACGATCCAGTAAGACCCATTAGGTCGAGACGGTCGACGAGCTCATCGACGGTTCGACGTTGCTGGGTGGGGATGAGCTTGTCGATCACGGTGTCGAGCCCCTGTTCGTCACTGCGGCGATCCGACGCGGATCACCGCACTCGCCTGCTCAACATAGCCCGCAGTGCCGGGGCTCGCGGCCGCATCGGCCGAGGCTGCGGCCGCGCGATCGGCCGGTGATCATTCGTTGCGTATGACGCCGACCGAACCCGTCGGCACTAGCGTGTGACCGGTGAAACGCTGGCTGGTGCTGATCATCCTGTGCGCTGCACAGTTCATCATGGTGCTCGACACCACCGTGATGAACGTGTCGGTGGCCGACGTCGTCGAGGACCTCGACACCACCATCACCCAGGTGCAACTCGCCATCACGCTGTACACGCTGGTGATGGGATCGTTCATGCTGTTCGGTGGGCGTCTCGGTGACATCTTCGGACGCAAGAGGATCTTCGGGATCGGGCTGTTGGTCTATGGCGCCGGATCGCTGATCACCGCATTCAGTCCCTCGATCGGCTGGTTGCTGTTCGGCTGGTCGTTCGTCGAGGGTGCCGGCGCGGTGCTGGTGATGCCGGCGATCATCTCGCTGACCGCCACCAACTACACCGGCAAGGACCGTGCCACCGCCTACGGGGCACTCGGTGGGATCGCGGCCGCCGGTGCCGCGGCCGGCCCGCTGATCGGTGGGTGGGTGACCGAGGCCCTGACGTGGCGAGTCGTCTTCGCGGCCGAAACCGTGGTGTGTATCGCCGTCGTCGCCTGCCTGAAGCTCATCGCCGATTCCAAGGTCTCCAGTTCACGCCAGATCGATTGGGGTGGAACGATTCTTTCGTCCCTGGGCCTCGGTCTGGTGGTGCTCGGTCTGCTCAAGGCGGGTACCTGGGGACTGATCCGGCCGTCGGGGGCGCTGACGATCGCCGGCACCGAGATCACGCCGTTCGGATTCTCGGTGGTGCCGTTCATGATCGGCGCGGGAATCGTGGTGCTCGTCGGATTCCTCTGGTGGGAGAACCGGGTGGTGGCCTCGGGCAAGACGCCGCTGATGCATCCGAAGCTGTTGCGCGGCCTGCAGTTGCGCAATGGACTGGTGATGCTCATCGCGCAGCAGACGGTGATCGGCGGTGTCTTCTTCGTCATCCCCATCTATCTGCAGTACGTGCTGCTGAAGAACGCCTTCGAGACCGGGATCAAGCTCGCGCCGATGTCGGTCGCGATGCTCATCGCCGCCTTCACCGGACCCGTGCTGGCACGCAAGATGTCTCCGCGCCTGATCGTGTCGTCCGGGTTGGTGTTGGTGATCGCCGGTGCGCTGATCCTCGTCTCCACCATCGACCCGGAGCTGCGGGACGCGATGTTCGGTGTCGGAATGGCGGTCTTCGGAGCGGGATTCGGTCTCGTCGCCTCGCAACTGGGCAACGTCATCATGTCGTCGGTCGGAGATCGGGACCGCGGCGAGGCCGGTGGACTGCAGGGCACCGCACAGAACATCGGCATGTCGATCGGTGTCGCGATGATCGGAGCGATCCTCATCGGCGCTCTGTCCGCGGGATTCAACGACGCGGCGCAAACCGACCCGGACATCTCGGCGCAGACCAAGGCGGTGATCGCCGAGGCCACCGAGGACGGCGTCGAGATCGTGGCCCGCGATCAGCTCGACGGGATCGCGGTCGCCAACGGAATTCCGGCGGGCGAGGTGTCGTCGCTGGCCCAGGCCTACGTCGACGCGCAGATCATGGCGATCAAGGCGTCGCTGTTGCTGGCGATCGCCTTCGCGGTCCTGGGTCTGCTGATCGCCCAGCGATTGCCGCGCATCCCCGGTGTCGAATTGGGAGCCACCGACGACGCCGCGACGGGGGCGCGTCCCGCGCCCGCGTAGGTTGGATGAGGTGGACTTCCGAATCTTCACCGAGCCCCAGCAGGGCGCCTCCTACGATCAGCTCCTCGCCGTCGCGAAGGCGACCGAAGACCTCGGTTTCGACGCCTTCTTCCGCTCCGATCACTATCTCGCGATGGGCGACGGTGACGGACTGCCGGGCCCGACCGATGCGTGGACGACGCTGGCCGGACTCGCCCGTGAGACCGCACGCATCCGGCTGGGGACGCTGGTCACCTCGGCCACCTTCCGATACCCCGGGCCGTTGGCGATCTCGGTCGCCCAGGTCGACCAGATGAGCGGTGGCCGTGTGGAATTGGGTCTCGGAGCCGGATGGTTCGAACAGGAACACCTGGCGTACGGGATTCCGTTCCCGTCGCTGGGGGAACGCTTCGAGCGGCTCGGGGAGTCCCTGGAGATCATCACCGGACTCTGGCAGACCCCCGTGGGTGATCGATTCGACCACGACGGCAGGCACTTCACGGTGAAAGGTTCACCGGCGCTGCCCAAACCGGTGCAGTCACCGCGTCCCCCGATCATCGTCGGCGGGATGGGCCCCAAGCGCACCCCGGCACTCGCCGCACGATTCGCCGACGAGTTCAACATCCCGTTTCAGCCGCTCGACGCGGTGTCCGCGCAGTACGAACGGGTTCGGGCGGCGTGTGTCGACGCCGGCCGCGACCCCTCGGCGATGACGTTCTCGGTGGCGCTGGTCTTGTGCTGCGGTGCAACCGAGGTCGAGATCGCCCGACGAGCACACGCGATCGGTCGCGACGTCGACGAACTGCGCGCCAATGGTGCGGCGGGCACCCCGGCGGAGGTGGTCGAGACCATCGAGAAGTATCGGGCCGTCGGCGCGAGCCGCGTCTACCTTCAGGTGCTCGACCTCGCCGATCTCGATCATCTGGATCTCGTTGCGAAAGAGGTTGTGCCGCAGATCAGTTGAGGGGTGTGTTGCAGCGGTCGTCTCGCTGGACCTCGGGCGCCGAAGCGCCGATCGCGGCCGGGTCGACTGCCCTCGTGACCACAAACGTCCCCGTCACACACTCTCGCTGCGCATTTCCGGTGAGAACGCCTGACAGGGACGTTTGTGGGCATCGCGGCCGGCGCCCAGGAGTGCGGTGATTCGGTACGTCGGGCACATGTATGAATCCCCCGATCGACATCGATGAGCCAACCCCACGACATGAAGACCGTGGTGCGGTAGCGTGCTCAAACGCCGACAAGTGTCGTGAAACCGGCAGAACCCCGCACGGAGTTCTCCCGGTGTCAGATGTCCTGATAGCTGCAGACGGGGAGCTACCGTGAGCGCACGACGATTCTTACGCCGATCACTGGTCACCGCATGCGTGGCGACGTCGGTCGCAGTCGCGACGATCACCGGCAGTGCGCCGGCGTCGGCGGCGGATCCGATCGCCGATCGCTACGGGAATCTCGTCGCGGGCGGAGTCACCGCCACCAACGTGTCGGCTCACCTGCGAGCACTGCAGGCGATCGCGGCGCGCAACGGGGGCAATCGTTCCCTCGGCACCACCGGCTACCTGCAGAGCCTCGACTATGTGGAAGGCAAACTGCGCGCGGCCGGTTACATGCCGACGCGTCAGGAGTTCACCGCCACGCAGTTCGAGGAGCGCGGCCATTCGCTGAGCGCCGGCGGCACGGCAATCGAATCGGAGGTGCTCGCCTACTCCGGTGCCACACCGTCGGTGACCGCACCGGTCATCGAGGTACCGACCTCCGATGCCACGCCAGGATGCGAAGTCGCCGACTTCGGTGCGGCGACCCGCGGTTCCATCGTCGTCGTCGAACGTGGAGTGTGCGCGTTCGGCGACAAGGCCGACAACGCCAAAAAAGCCGGCGCCAAGGCCCTCGTCATCGTCAACAATGAGGACGGCCCGATTCAGGGCACGCTCGGCGAGGATGCCGGCGACCCGATTCCCGTCCTCGGTGTCGCGCGTGCGCAGGGTTCGCAGGTCCGCCAGGCCGGATCGCTGACCCTCGCCGTCGACGCCTCGACCACGCGTGTGAAGTCGTGGAACCTGATGGCCGAAACCCATTTCGGCTCATCGGATTCGGTGGTCATGCTGGGAGCTCACCTCGACAGCGTCCCGGAAGGCCCGGGGATCAACGACAACGGTTCGGGTTCGGCGAGCGTGCTGCAGACCGCGATCACCATGACCGCGGTGGCGCCGGTGAAGAACAAGGTGCGTTTCGCCTTCTGGGGAGCCGAAGAGGAAGGGCTCATCGGATCGACGCACTACGTCACGTCGCTGCCGGCGAGTCAGCGGGCAAAGATCAAGCGCTATCTGAACTTCGACATGCTCGGTTCGCACAACGGTGGGTACTTTGTCTACGACGGGGACGGTTCGTCGAAGCTGCCGGACTCGTATGCGGGGCCGGCCGGGTCCGGGGCGATCGAGGCGGTGTTCACCCGATTCCTCACCGGTCGGGGAGTGCAACCCGAGGTATCGGGATTCGACGGCCGTTCCGACTACGACGCCTTCGCGCAGGTGGGGATCGCCTCCGGGGGAATCGATTCCGGGGCCGACAAGGTGAAAACCCCTGCGCAGGCGGCAAAATGGGGTGGCACGGCCGGTGAGATCTTCGACCAGAACTACCACACGGCGCAGGACACCTACGCCAACGTCAACCAGAAGGTGCTCGGAAACATGGCGCCGGCCGTGGCCTATGCGGCGGGGTACTTCGCGATCAGTTGATCGTCGAAGATCGCGCACCGGCCTTGCTCGAGACGGTGAGTGGGTTACCCTCGCTGGGTGAGACGAAATCGCGAATTGATCTCAATGGGTGGTGGACGTGCGACGCTCGGCCCGTCGTCGGAGAGCCCGGCCGGCGAGGCGGCGGCCCTGCCCACCGCCTACCGCTGGCCGTTGGATGACTCGGGGCATCTGCGCCTGCGTGACCGCGTGCTGAAGCTGACCGGGGTCGACCTGCTCCCCGATGACCGGATCGCGCGGCGCTACGGCGAACTGCTCAGCGCCGGCGATCCGACCGCGGAGCGGTTCGTCGCCGAGACCTATCACGGTGATCTCGGCCCGCGGGCGAGTCGTGAACTCCTCGATCGGGCCCTCGACCAGGGCATTGATACCCTCGACGACGCCCCGCAATCGATGCGGGATCTGTTTGCCGAGTTCGACACGCTTCCCGAGTGGGCCGATCCCGCGACGATCGAAGCGGGCGCTGCGGTGTGGCGACGCTGGGCGTACGCGCTGGGCGGGGTCGGCAACGCCGGCACCATGGACACCTACACCGAGGGGTCGCTGGCCGTGCCCCTCTCACTCGCCGGTGGGTACGCGGGTGAACGAGCCCTTCATCGCTATCTCGAGACGAGCCGGTGGTGGATCGAGGTGTCGAGGCCGGGGGCGATTCTGCGTCCCGGAAGCCTCGGGCGCGCGACGACGATGCGGGTGCGCGTCATGCATGTGTCGGTGCGTGCCGGCGTGCGTCGTCACGACGAGTGGGATGACGAGAAATGGGGCCTGCCGATCAGCCAGAGCGAGATGCTGCTGACGCTTCTCGGCGGCAGCGTCGGACCGGCGATGGGGCTGTACGGCCTGGGGTACATCACGTCCAGGGCCGAACTCGAGGCGTCGCTGATGTTCAACCGCTACCTCGGCCACCTGCTCGGCGTCCGCGTCGACGACATCTACCCGCAGACCATCTCCGACGGCCTGCGCCTGCTGTACCTCTTCGACGCCACCCGATCCTACGACTCCGGTTCTGCCGGAGCCGAACTCGTCGAGTCATTCGTGCCCGGATTTGCGCCGCGGCCCGACATGAGCCGCCGCGACCGACTGCGCGCCTGGTATCACCTGCAGGCCCAGTCCGGGTACGCCCGGTTGTTCATGCTCCCGCAGAATCGTCGTCGCTTCGATCTCCCGGCCGGCTGGATCGGCGTCGCGATCCTGCTCGCGCAGGTGCCGCCACGCCTCGTCGGCGAAGTGCTGCGGCGGGTGATCCCGGGCGTCGACGAGCGTCTGCAACGGTGGTCGGTGGCCAACTGGGAGCGCTGGCACTCCTGGCAGTCGGACCGTCCCGCGGAGTTCGCGGCACCGTCGGAGTTACGTCGCTGACTCGCCGAAGGCAATCGCCTTCCTTCATCGCCGGGCGAGCCCTTCATCGCCGGTCGAGCCCGACGCGACCCATCCAACCGCGGGTCGAGCCCTTTCTCGCCGGTCGAACTCGACGCGACCCGGTGCCCGACGCGACCCATCCAACCGCGGATCGAGCTTTTCATCGCCGGTCGAGCCCGACGCGACTCATCCAACCGCGGGTCGAGCTTTTCATCGCCGGTCGAGCCGGTGCGAGCCCCCCAGGGCGAGCGCCGAGTCGAGACCTCCGCAGGGTGCGCTGGGACAGGACCCTCAGCGCTGTCAACGCAGGCCAGAGCGCCGTCAACGCATACCAAAGCGCTGTCAACAAAGTGAGCCTGGCGCACCAGCCCGACCTGAGCTACATTATCTGCGTATGAATGCAGATAGTGATTCACCGGATGCTGTACTCCCCGATGATCAGGTCGCCCTGGTCGTCGAGGTGTTCCGCATGCTCGCCGATTCCACCCGCGTTCAGGTTCTGTGGACGCTGTGCCGTGGCGAGCGGTCGGTGAATCAGCTGGCCGAGATCGTGGGCAAACCGGCGCCGTCGGTGAGTCAACATCTCGCGAAGCTCCGGATGGCGCGCCTGGTGCGTACCCGTCGTGAGGGGACGCAGGTCATCTACTCGCTGGAGAACGATCACGTTCGCCAGCTGGTGGCCGACGCCGTGTTCAACGCCGAACACGCCGGTCCCGGGATACCCCGCCATCATCTGCACGAAGACGTGAGCCGAATTCCGGAACACGAACACAGACAGGAGAAGTGACATGTCCGAACCCACTCCCGAAGTGCACACCCACGGGCATTCCCACGACGGTGGCGCGCACGTCCACGCGCACACCACGCACTCCCATGATCATGTGGAGCACGCCCACACCCACACGCACGACGGTGTCGAGCACACCCACTCCCACGTGCATCAGGCGGGGCTGACCACCGAACACGCACACTCGCACGGCTGAAACTGCGCCTCAGCTCGTCGAATACCTCAGTAACGCAACACCATTGCTGAACGACGTGCACCCGTCGAGGTGGAGGGCCGGGGCGTCGGTGCCGTCGGGAAACAGTCGCCGGCCCCGGCCCTGCACCGCAGGATAGGCGAACAGTCGGTACTCGTCCACCAGGCCGGCGCCGATCAGGGCATGGGTGAGTGAGATGCTGCCGGTGACGACGATGTCCTTGCCGGGGAGTTCCTTCAACGCGAGAACCTTTGCGACGGTATCGATTCCGGGAAGGATCGAGGTGTTCTGCCACCGCGGGTCGGTCAGCGTCGACGACACGACGTACTTCTCGACGGTGTTGAAATAGTCGGTGACTCCGGTGGCGTCATCATCCTGTCGCGGCCAATACCCGCGGAAGTCCTCGAAGGTCTTACGCCCCAAGAGAAGTGCATCGGCTTGTGCGTCCTGGCGATGGATCTCGTCCAGCAGGTCGGGGGTCTGATCGGTGGGATCGAACCACGTGGTGAGCATCTCGATCGACCCGTCGAGAGTGATGTTCTGTGTGACAACGAGTTTGCGCATTTCTCCTCCTGATGGTCGTGGTGGACCCGACATGGCGGTAGACCACGTGCGCGGCGAGAAATCATCGCTCACCGACGAAATCGCCCGGCTACTCCCGGGGTGACGCCGCACCCAGCAGGGCGGGTCTGTGGTGGTCGACGACTCGGCGGATGGCCTCGATCACCGCGGCGACAGCGGGGCGCCGGAAGGATTCCGCGCGGGCGACCAGCCAATAGGTGAGTTGCGCGTTCACCTCGGGCAGGATGCGGATCAGATCGTCGTGACGATCGGCCAGATAGCAGGGCAACAGTCCGATACCCGCGTGCGCACGCGTGGCCTCCACGTGGACGAAGACATTCGTCGACGTGACCCCCTCGGCCATCTGCGGTACCAGGGTTCGCGCAAGGTCGAGGTCGTCGACGGCGAGCATCGAGTCGACGAAGTACACGAGCGGGTGTGCGGTGAGCTCCTTCGGGCTCTCCGGCATGACGTGGTCGGCCGCGTACCGCCGCGACGCGTACAGCCCGAGGCGGTAATCGGCCAGCCGCAGCGCCTCGGCACGGTGGACATGCGGCTCGCCGACCACGATCTCGATGTCGAGACCGGTGCGCGTGTGCGAGGCGACCCGTGTGGCCGTCACGATCTCGACGCTGACGCCCGGATTTCGGGAGCGCACGTCGACGGCCGCGGGTGCGGCGAGCAGCGCCGAGAAGCCGTCGGTCGCCGACAGTCGGACCACGCCGTGCAGTGCGGGCTCACCCTCGCCGGTGTCGTCGAGATCATGCAGCGCGGCCTCGATGCGTTCGGCCGCGACGAAGGCACGTCGGCCCAGGTCGGTCAGTTCCCATCCGCCGGTTCCGCGGGCGAGCACCCGGCCGGCCAGCGCCTTCTCCAGCTGTTCGATTCGGCGCGAGACCGTCGTGTGATTGAGCCCGGTCACGTCGGCGGCGGTGGTGAAACGCCCGGTCCGGCCGACCGCCAGCAGGATGCGGAGATCCTCGGAGCTGACCTTGTCCCAACGCATATCTGCATCCTTGCAGATGTGATGCGACGAGACGTCCATTGAATGCGCATCGATGAGCACCAATACTCGAGCAAACGTGAGCGCCATCACAATGGCGGTGTTCTGAGAGGAGTGGCAATGTCAAACGTCTCGAGTCCGGGGATCGGTGAGCCGGAGACGTATCGCCCATCGGGCCTGCGACGTGTGGTCGCCGCATCCATGGCCGGCACCATCGTCGAGTGGTACGAGTTCTTCCTGTACGGCACCGCCGCCACGCTGGTGTTCAGCAAGGTGTTCTTCCCGACCGGCGGCAACGAACTCGACGCGATCATCGCCGCCTTCGTCACCTACGCCGTCGGCTTCCTCGCCCGACCACTCGGGGGAGTGGTGTTCGGTCACTACGGCGACAAGTTCGGCCGAAAGAAGTTGCTGCAGCTCAGCCTGATCCTCGTCGGTGCGTCGACGTTCCTGATGGGCTGCCTGCCGACCTACGCCGCCATCGGATACCTGGCGCCCGCACTGCTGGTGGCGTTGCGGTTCGTCCAGGGATTCGCGGTCGGCGGCGAGTGGGGCGGCGCGGTCTTGCTGGTCGCCGAACACAGCCCCAGTCGTCGACGGGGTTTCTGGGCCTCCTGGCCGCAGGCGGGCGTGCCGATGGGCAACCTCGTCGCGACCGTCGTGCTGCTGATCCTGACCTCTGTGCTCAGCGACGAGGCCTTTCTCGGCTGGGGTTGGCGCGTGGCCTTCTGGCTGTCGGCGGTCATCGTCCTCGTCGGCTACTACGTGCGGACCAAGGTCACCGACGCCCCGATCTTCGTCCGGGCGCAAGAGGAGGTCGACGAGGCCAAGGCGTCGTCGTTCAGTGTCCTCGAGGTCATCCGGCTCTACCCGCGGGGTGTGTTCACCGCCATGGGCCTGCGCTTCGCCGAGAACATCATGTACTACCTGGTGGTCACCTTCTCCATCACCTACCTGAAGGTCGTCGTGCACGCCGACACCGCCCACATCCTGTCGTGGATGCTCGTTGCCCACGCCGTGCACTTCGGTGTGATCCCGTTGGTGGGCAGGCTCTCCGACCGGGTGGGACGTCGGCCGGTGTACGCGATCGGTGCCGTCACGGCCGGTCTGTGGGGCTTCTTCGCCTTCCCCATGATGAACAGCGGTCACAACACCGTCATCATGCTGGCGATCATCATCGGCCTGGTCTTCCACGCCTTCATGTACGCCGGGCAGCCGGCGATCATGGCCGAGATGTTCCCTACGCGGATGCGGTATTCCGGTGTGTCCCTGGGCTATCAGGTCACCTCCATCGTCGCCGGGTCGCTGGCCCCGATCATCGCCGCGGCACTGCTCAGCCGCTTCCACTCCTCGGTCCCCATCGCGATCTATCTGGCCGCGGCTGCCGTGCTCACCCTGATCGCGGTGTACTTCGCCCGCGAAACCCGGGGCATCACACTGGAATCCATCGACGCCGCCGACGCTCGCGACAACCTCGGAATCGGCTCGCGGCGTGAGCAGGTGACGGCATGAGCGCGGAGCTCGTCGGGCGTCGTGCCCTGATCACCGGCGGTGCCAACGGAATCGGGGCGGCGTGCGCGCGTGCGCTGGCCGACCGTGGCGCGGACGTGACCGTCGCCGATCTCGACGAGGTGGCCGCCAAACAGCTCGCCACCGACATCGGTGGTCAGGCCTGGGGTGCCGATCTCCTCGACACTGCCGACCTCGAAAGTCTGCACCTCGACCTCGACATCCTGGTCAACAACGCCGGTGTCCAGGCGGTCGCACCGATCGCGGAGTTCGACCCCGACACGTTTCGCCGGATGCACACCCTGATGGTGGAGGTGCCGTTCCTGTTGATCCGGGCGGCGCTGCCGACCATGTACCGCAACGGTTTCGGGCGCATCGTCAACATCTCGTCGGTGCACGGTCGGCGGGCGTCGGCCTACAAGTCGGCCTACGTCTCGGCCAAGCACGCCCTCGAAGGGTTGTCGAAGGTCGCGGCGTTGGAGGGGGCGCCGCACGGCGTCACCAGCAACTGTGTCAGTCCGGGCTATGTGCACACCGATCTCGTAGAGAGACAGATCGCCGATCAGGCTCGCGTGCACGGCATTTCCGAGAGCGACGTCGTCGAGAACGTGCTGCTCACCGAGAGTGCGATCAAACGCATGGCGACGCCGGAGAATGTGGCCTCGTTGGTGTGCTGGCTGTCGTCGGCGGATGCCGGCATGGTGACCGGCGCGTCCTACGCCATGGATGGCGGGTGGAGCGCGAGCTGAGGTCCGCCGGTCAGCGCACCTGCGTGCGAATCCACTCGGCGATCTTGGCCATACCGATCTCGTTCGGATGCCCCGATACCGCCAGCGACCGCGGCACCGTCCCCTCGAACCACGGCTGCGCGGCGCACGGGTCGTGACCCACCGAACGTCTCATCACATCGATGAACGCGGCGTCATACCGTTGCGCGATCCGTGCCTGGGCGGCATTGACTTTCGTCATGAACGAGTTCATCCAGCGGGCATCGGCATCCGACGCCGGGACGAACGGCCAACATCCGCGGGTGCCGATGACGCCACCGTGGCCGACGATCACGATCCGGGCGTGCGGCGCCGCCGCGGCCCGCACCGCCCGCACCGCCGAATCCATCACCGCCGTCATGTGATTCAGTGATCGGTCGGCGGCCGCCAGGTGCGCCCCGTTGGTCCGGCAGCGGGCATCGCCACCCGGCACCTGTGTGGTACACCGGCCGGCGATGGCGCCCCAGTTCAGATCATTGCCGCCGATGGAGATGGTGACGAGATCCGTGGACCGGGTAACCCACCGGATCTGCGGCGGGATCGGGCCGAAAGGTCCGTTCTCCGGGAGATGAGTGATGTTGGCCGCCCACGCGCCGGCGCATGAGCGGTCGACGAAACTGCGCGGTGCGATGCTGCGGGCCAGGACGCGCGGGTAGGACACCGAACTCTGCCAGCATCCGTTCGCCGGCTCGAAGGCGGGCAGCGACCCCGCGGCCCGCGAATCGCCGAGGGCGACGTAGTTCAGCCCGGGCGGCAGGGCGGCGGCGGTCGGCGTGCTGATCAACGGTGCGCTCAGGGCGATGAGGACGACGATCGCCGACACGATGCCGGCACGCCGTGCGCCGGGTGTCGGCCGGCCACGCCGGCGAGGATGGGTCCGCACGATGCTCGTGATCATGGACAGATACGTTGCCCACGGCGATGTCGCTTCCACATCCGGGCGGGCCGCCGCAGCACACGACTCACCGGACTCGTGGCGCAGGACCCCGCTGCCGAGTGATCGGGGGCTATCCGCGTGATGCCACGTGGTGCGTCGAGCGCCCCGGCGGAGGGAGGTATCGCGTTCGACAAGAGCTACGCGGCCCGCCAAGTGCCGCAGACATTGCTCTGGGTGGACACCCCGATGGTCCGAGATGCCAAGGCGGACATACCATCCTTCGTGCCGATGCTCGCCTCCGCCCCGTCGCCGTTTCGGACGAGGTGAACGTCGACGAATGTGCACGGGCCTTCGTCGACGGCATCGCCGGACGCGCCCGCCGCATCGACGTCCCCTCCTGGGTAAGTGTGTTCCGGTGGCTACGTCCGGTGTTCTCCGCGCGCCTGCTCGACAAGCAGGCCGATGGACTCGCCGCCCGCTTCGCCGATCGCGCCGACGCGGAGGTCGCCGAACTGCACCGGTGGGGGAGTTCGCGGATCGTTTCCGAGTCCGAACCATCGTGAATCGAGAAGATCGCCAGAAGTGCAGACAGATCATCTCTGCCGGATAATGCTTCTGTTCGTGACGGAATGCGAATTCGGGGGTTCTCGTCGCCGACATCGGATCTACGGTTGCGCTCGCTGTCATCGCATTCTCACAACGCGGCGTCGAAGGGGGTCACCGGTGTACTCGCTGTATGTCATCGCTCAAATCGTGCTGTTTCTCGTTCCCCTGGCGGTCGGTGCGAAGTACGGGCCGTTGGCATTGGTCGGTATGTCCGGCGTCTCTGTATTCATTCTCGTCGAATTCATGCGCCTGCGGCCCGCCTCCCCGCCTCTGACGGCGATCTTCGTCATTCTGGCGGTGATCTGTGCCAGCGCCGCCATGAGTGCGGCCGGCGGTATGGAATACCTTGTGCGCGTTGCGGAGAAGGCGTTACGCAAGCATCCCAAGCAGATTCCCGTGGTGGGACCGCTGGTGGTGTGGCTGTTCACCGTCATGTCCGGTACCGGAAACATCACCTTCGCGCTCATCCCGATCATGTACGAGGTCTCCTATTCGGCGAAGATTCGGCCCGAACGGATTCTGGCCACGGCCACCACGGTGTGTCAGATGGCATTGTTGGCGAGTCCAGTGGCAGCGGTGACCTATGTATTCCTGACCCAGACCGAGGACGAGGGCAACTCGCTCGGCAAGATCCTGCTCGTCACCATTCCCTCGACCCTGATTGCGACAATCCTGACATCGCTGGTCATGTCCCGGCTCGGCAAGGACCTCGACGATGATCCGGAATATCAGCGACGATTGGCCGACGGGGAGGTCGAACCGCCGCATGTCGGCACCGATGACGACGAACGCGAACCGCTGCCGCCCCGCGCGGCGTGGAGCGCCTACATCTTCCTGGCCGGCGTCGTCATCGGAGTGGTGCTCGGACTCTTCCAGAGCCTGCGGCCCACCTACGAGGTGTCCCGGGACGACGGAACGCTCGTGGTGAACACCGTGTCGATGACCTTTTTGATCCCGATCATCATGTTTGCCGTCGCCGGTCTGATCATGGTGATCTGCAAGGTGAAAACCCAACCGGTGCTGGATCAACCGATCATCGGTACCGGCCTCGTCGCCGTGCTGCTGCTGGTGTCGGTGCCGGTGCTGGCCGGCACGATCCTCAACGATCACATGGACGAGGTGGTCCGATTCGTCAACAGCGCGCTCGGTGTGTCCGTCGTCCTGTTCGCGGTCATCCTGTTCCTGCTGACCGCGCTGATCCAGAGCCAGTCCGCGGCGGTCGCCATCCTCATTCCGGCGGCGTTGACCGCCGGCCTGTCGGTGGGACCGATGACCGGCATGCTGGGTGCGACGGTCGGCAACAATCTGCTGGCGTCGATGAGTGGTCTGGGTCAGGCGTGCATCCTCACCGACAAGACCGGCTCGACCAAGCAGGGGTCATTCCTCGTCAACGGCTCGTTCCTGGTGCCGATGCTGCTATGTGCGGTCTTCTCGGTGGCCGTCGGACTCGGACTTCAGCTGTTGGTCTACTGAAGCCGATGGCCGGCGGCGAGAAGTCGGTGACGGATCCTCGTCCCGAGTAGCAGAATCGGCTCATGCCTTCGGCACCTTCCCATCGCCCACCGCGTGTCACCCCGACCTCGGATCCGGTCTGGGCGGCCACCGCGGCCGACGTGGTCGCGGCAGTCCACAGTGACCCGGCCGGCCTCGACTCGGGCGAGGCGGCAGCCCGGCTGGGCCGCGACGGACCGAACGTGCTGCGCACAGTGCGTGTCCGCCCGCTTCACATTCTCCTCAACCAGTTCCGCAGCGCACTGATGCTTCTGCTGATCGTGACCGCCATCCTCGCGGCCGTCCTGGGTGATCGGAACGACGCCGCCGTCATCGGGGTCATCCTCGCGGCCAGCGTGCTGGGCGGCTTCGTCAACGAATACCGTGCCGCGAAGGCGACCGAGTCGCTGCACGATCGCGTCCACCACAGCACGACGGCGCTGCGGTCGGGGCAGGCCACAACCGTCGACGTCGCGGAACTGGTGGTGGGCGATGTGGTCCGTATCGTGCTCGGCCAGATCGTCCCGGCCGATCTTCGGCTCATCGAGGTCACCGACCTCGAGTGCAACGAGGGAGTGCTGACCGGCGAGTCGACGGCGGCGGTCAAACAGGTCGACCCGTTGCCCGCGGACACGCCGCTGGCCGAACGCTCCAACTGTGCGTTCATGGGGACCGTCGTCGAGGCCGGAAACGGCACCGGCATCGTCGTCGCGACCGGGGTGCGTGCCGAGTTCGGCTCGGTGGCGGCAGGACTCGGCGACGATGCACCCCAAACCGCCTTCCAGAAGGGCCTGTCCAAATTCTCGGTACTGTTGTTGCAGGTGGCGGTGCTGCTGACCATCTTCATCATCGCGGCGAATCTGATTCTGGGGCGTCCCCTCATTCAGTCGATGCTCTTCGCTCTCGCCATCGCCGTGGGGATCACTCCGCAACTGCTGCCCGCCGTCGTGACCACGGCGTTGGCTGCCGGGTCCCGGCGGCTCGCGGACGCGAAGGTGTTGGTCAAGCGGTTGGTGGCGATCGAGGACCTCGGGGACATCGACATCCTGCTGACCGACAAGACCGGCACCCTGACCGAAGGGCACATCACCTTCGTCGACGCGTTGTCGGCCGACGGCCGCAGCGATGAGTCGGTGCTGGTGACCGGTCTGTTGTCGACGGATTCGGATGCAGCGCACGGTGTTTCCGGCGGCAATGAGCTCGACGCGGCGCTGTGGTCGGGTGCCGGTGGGGTGACCGAGGGCATCGCGGGCTACCGGCGGGTGGCCAGTCGCCCCTTCGATCATGTCCGGCAGATGGCGTCGGCCATCTCCATCGACCCGCAGGGGCGACACATCCTCGTGGTCAAGGGTGCCCCGGAACGGATCCTGCAACGCTGCTCGGTCGTCGTCCCGGAGGCGCAACGCACCTTGGATGGTCTGTTCGCGCAGGGGTCGCGGGTCGTCGCGCTGGCCACGCGTGAGATGCCTGCCGATCGTGACGCCATCGGCGACGACGATGAACGTGAACTCACCCTGACGGGTTTCCTGGAGTTCCTCGATCGACCGAAAGCCTCTGCGGCGCAATCATTGCAACAGCTCGCCGACCTGCACATCACGGTGAAGGTGGCCACCGGCGACAACGTGGTGGTGGCCGAGAAGGTGGCCGCCGACCTCGGAATGGTCTCCGGGGGTGCCATCACCGGACCCGAACTGGACCGCCTCGACGACGACGAGTTCGCGCGAACGGTGCACGACCGCACCATCTTCGCCCGCGTGACGCCGGATCAGAAGGCACGGATCGTCGCATCGTTGCGGCAGCACGGGCAGGCCGTCGCCTTTCTGGGCGATGGGGTCAACGACGCCCTGGCCCTTCACCGCGCCGACGTGGGGATCTCCGTCGACAGTGCCACCGATGTCGCCAAGGATTCGGCGGATGTCGTTCTGCTGGAGAAGGATCTGGGTGTGCTCGCCCGCGGGGTCGCGGAGGGGCGTCGGACCTTCGCGAACACCATCAAGTACGTGCAGATGAGCGCGTCGAGCAACTTCGGCAACATGTTCAGTGCCGCAGGCGCATCCGCGTTCCTGCCGTTCCTGCCGATGCTGCCGAGTCAGATCCTGCTGAACAACCTGCTCTACGACGCCAGTCAGCTTGCCATCCCCGGTGACCGTGTCGATCCGGAGTACCTGCGGTCGCCGTCGCATTGGGACATCGCGGCGATCCGGCGGTTCATGCTCTTCTTCGGGCCGATCAGTTCGCTGTTCGATTTCCTCACGTTCGCCGCTCTGATCAACATCTTTCACGCGCACGCATCGGAGTTTCACACCGCATGGTTCGTGGAATCCCTCGCCACGCAGACTCTCATCGTCTTCGCGATCCGCACCCGCCGCATCCCGTTCCTCCGAAGTCGTCCGGCGACGGTCTTGGTTCTCGCGGTCCTGAGTGTGCTCGCGATCGCGGTGGCCTTACCCTTCACCCCGCTGGCCGGTCCGCTGGGATTTGTCGGATTGCCGCTCGGGTTCTATCTCTTTCTGCTCGCCATGGTGGTGGCGTATCTGGTGAACGTGGAGTTCGCCAAGCGCATCTACTATTCGGGCGCCGAGTTCCGGGCGCAGCCTCCGTCGCGATGGCGTGGACACGAACACCACCTGGAACGTCGGCGGTCCCGATTCACCGCCGTCCGGCGTTGACGGCGCTCTGCGGGGTTAGGCTGGGGTGTGCTCTACCTCTCCCTCGTCGTCATCGCCATGGTCGCGGTGAGCGCGTGGGTGCAGTCCTATCGTCGCTCCACCCAGCCCCGTCGGAATCCGGATCTCTTCGTCGCCCTGTCCCAACTCAACGACCGGTCGGGGTCACCCGGCCCGTGGCGTGCCGCCGAGGTCATCGACGAGAAACATCACCTCGAGACCCGCGCCGCCTGGCCGTCGGCTGTGGTCGGGGCGCTGGCGGTGGGAGCCGCGGTCCTCATCGTCCAGGATCCGTCGAACATGATCACCGGGGCCGGATTGCGATGGGTGACAGGCGAATTGCTGGTGATCGCGCTCATCTCGGCGGTGTGGACGGGCCTGTGTGTCCACCGTGCCGCCCGGCTCGTGGTCAGCCAAGCTGACCTGCATCGCGGCCGCTGAGGTGAGCCTGACCGTGGGCGCCGGCGCTGATGCTTGGCCTGACCGTGGGCAATCGTCCGCGTGCTGCGCGCTCCGGAGGACGAGCCCGACGCTGCCCCGCGCTCGGCACCCGGGTTGGCGCAGCTTCCCGATCTGCTGACGGCGGCGGCCGACGCCGGTGTGCGCGTCGATCTCACCGTCGAGGGTGAGCCGATCGAGTTGGTCCTGGGAACCGACCGGCAACGCGGCGGCGGGTGCGCCGATCCGGGAATCGGGCTTCGGTCTTGTTGGCATGCGGGAACGCGCACAGTCGGTGGGCGGGGAACTGCGGGTCGGTCGGTTGCCGGACAACGGCGCTCCTACGTGAGACCTTCCGGATTCTGATCGTTCCACCCCGGATCTCGAGGTGGTGGGCGAGGCCGGTGATGGTGCCGAGGCGGTGCGGTTGGCACGGGAACCACGCCTGGACGTCGTCGTGGTGGACATCCGGATGCCGCGGGTGGATCGCCCATAAGAACGGACTCGCCGCACCCCGGGGTGGACGGGCTGCGCCGTGAATGATCATGGTAGCGATGACGCTTGGCGATACTTACGAGACGGGTTGGCCTCGTCTTCGGTCTCGCCCCGTGCCCGGCTCGTGGGCTGATTCCCGATCAGCACGGCAACGCCCCAGATGATCAGCCCGACGGCGAGAACGATCCCGTGGGCGATCCGGAGGGCGCCGGGCACGAAGAACACCGGTAGGAAAAGGGTGAGACCGAGACCGGAGAGCGTCGCGCCCAGCCGGTCCATGGCCGGGCCGCCGCGTTTCCGCGCCGCGTGCACGATCAGCGCGATGCCCACCGCGGCCAGCAAGAACCAGCCGATACCGAAGGTGATCATCGGGACCCAGGCGTAGCGAAATCCGTCCGCGATCGCCAGCGCGTCGTAGTTTCCGTTGTCGCGGGCCCAGTGTCCGAGCGCGGTGAGTCCGTAGGCCTCGGCGCCGTAGTACGGCAGCAGAAACGACGCCGCCAGCCATGCGGTCAACTCCAGCGCCGAACCTGCGCTCGGGAGGAAGCGCAGGGCGACGGCGATCAGCACGAATCCGGTCATGGCGCACAGGTGGGCCGTCATCCACGAGGGTGCGGCGAACGCCTCGGCGCCGGCGCGGCCCTCTTCGCAACCGAAGCCGCGGATCAGTGGGTACAAGGTGAACATCACTCCCGCAATGATCGTCGCGACGCCCGATGCGGCCGATGTCGAAGTTGCGGTGCGTGGCATGTGCGGCGTCATGGGTTCACCCGTCGTAGTTGTGAGCACTGCTCTCTCAATTAGAGAGCAGTGATCACAAAAGGTCAACCGCTGCGTCGCCATTCTGCGTCGGCAGCCGTCGTCACACCGATGGCGAGCTTTGTTCGGCCGTGTTCCCGGCTGTGACAGTGGGACCGGCGGCGGGGATGGTCACCGTCGTCGACGTGGACAGGCCACGACTGTCGGATGCGGTGACGACGAAGGAGTCGGCGGTGATCGCGCGGGGCGTGTTGGTGGTGTACAGCCATTGGCCGGTGCTCGGGTCCAGGGTGACGATGCCGTTCGTCGGCTGGGTGGTGATCTGGTAGGTGATGGTGTCGCCCGGATCCTCGTCGGTGGCGGTGACCTGGCCGACCACTCCGATGGGCATCACCAGGATGCCGTCGGCGAAGCTGGTGGCGTAGAGCGTGGTGCCATTCGGGCTGACCGCAACGTCCCGTGGGTTGAAGATCGCGGTGGTGCTGACGACGTCCCGGGTGAGGGTGTCGATGGACGTGATGGAATCCTGCGTCGCGACGTAGAGACGTTTCCCGTCGGGGCTGACCGCGAGTGCGTTGGGATTGCCGATGCCTGAAATCGTGGCTGTCACTGTGTCATTGTCGGGATTCGACGGGTCGATGGCGACGATCGACACCGTCTGCTCGTTGGCAACGTACAGGGTCGTGCCATCGGGCGAGATCACGACGGACTCCGGGCTGGTACCGACGTCGATCGTCTTCACGATGGTGTTGGAGGACGTGTCGATCACCGAGACTGTGCCCGGGTCGGTGTCGCTGGTGACGTAGGCGTATCCGCCATCCGGGGCGATGGCCACACCATATGGGTAGGTCAATGGAATCGTCGTGACAGTTGTGTTGGTCGAGGCGTCGATGACCGACACTTGGTTACCCGAGCCTGTGGTCACGTAGAGCAGCCCGCCGTCCGGTGTCATCGCCAGATCCCAGGTGTCGCCTCCCGGCGGGATCTCGGTCACGGCGCCGGTACTCATGTCGATCACGGCAACACCGGCAAAGGTGTTCACGTACGCGCGCGAACCGTCCGGACTCATCACGAGATGAATCGGTGCCTCGCCCACCTGGACGGTCGATTTCGTTCCGGCGGCGATGTCGCGGAAGGTCACGGTGTTGGCTCCGAAATTGACGACGGCAACCTTGGTGCCGTCGGCGGTGAGCGGGGTGACACCCCACGGCCATCGATAGGGGCTGTTGACCGACTGATCAGTGATGATCATCGTCGACGCGCCGATCGAGCTGCTCGTCGAGGTCGAGGACGTGATGGTCGGGGCGTGGTTGACTGCCTGCGGCGCGATGATCGGTACGGTCACGGTTGTGGTCTGCCCCGACGACGGTGTCGCCGAGAGCAGGTGCCAGTGCGCGCCGTTGACCGGTGTCTCATCAGACGCCGTGACTATGAACGAATCCGTGGTCGCGGCGGTGCTAGACGGGTCGGACAACCCGAGCACGTAGTCGGGATCGGTTGTGTAGGAATACGTTCCGTCCGGATACATCACCACTGTCTCGTGTTCGGGTTGGGTGAGCACGGTGTAGGTCAGTACATCGCCGTCGGAATCGGTGGCACCGAGCGATCCGGTGACCACGCCGGTGGTGGGGTCGACGAGCTGTGACGTCGACGACATCGCCGGATAGGAATTGAAGAACTTGCGATTGACCTGATGCCAAGCGGCCCAGACGAATACCAGTGCAGGAGCCGGAGGCGGCGTGGTGGGGTCGGTAGCGGCGAGCGGATTGAATCCCAGTGCGCTCAGGAGGTTCGCCACCAACTGCGTCGGTGCGTTCACCACGCGGACACCGTGATCCGTGGTCACCGGTGCAGGTTCCTCGCCTACGACGGTCGACGATGTCTGCGAGGCTTCCGGCTCCGAGAAATCGCTCGCTGTGATCATGTACGGGGTTGCGGATTCCGCTGAAGCGTGTCCATGCCCGCCGCGTCGTCGGAGTTGCGCTGCAGTGAGTTTGGTGGGACGTCCACCGATAACGGAGGCGACGTCGGGGTCGTGGGAGAGCCGGACGGTGACACCGAAGGCGTCACCTGCACATCGGCACCAGTGGGTGTTTGATTCTGTGCCGCAGTGGGTTTTACTGTCACTCCGGAATCCGCGGTGGGTTCCTCGCTGGTCGCGGTGGTTGCTGTGCTCGGCTCCTCGGTGGGAGTCTGGTCGAGATTTGTCGGTCCGGTCGGGTCGGAGGTCACGTCGGTCTCGGCCGTCGATGACGGTTGTGTGTCGAGCTCCGTGGCGAGGTCGGTGCCAGCGGTCTGATCCGAGGTCGTTGACTGCTGATCGCTCTGGATGCTCGACGTCGAGCTCGACGAATCCACCGGTTCTGCGGTGGCCGTCGACATGACGCCAGCCTGGCCACCCCACCAGAGCGCAGTCCCAATCCCTATGCCCGCCAGACCTGCTCGGAACTTACGTGTCGATCCACTGCATCGGCCTCTGGTCATCGTGCGTCCTCGCGGTTATGTCGGCAGGCCCTGCGGGCCTTGGGTGCGGTGCGCCGCGAAGACGACGATTCCAGTACGACGAGGAGCCGCCAAGCCCCATCTTTGGGGGGCATCGGAACGGTAGCGGGCCGGATGAAGCGCCACGCCGCGGTCGCCCCGACCATCCTGCACAGAGACCCATCGACCAGACCCGCAAGACACCGCAGACCGCTTCGGGATCGGCCGGCCGACGCTCATCAGGGGGACGATGCCGAGAAGATGGGTATCTACCTGTTCGTGCCGGCGGCGGCGATCTGGGTCACGGTCGGCGACGTGAGTAGTCCTCGATGACCGGAGGCGTTGGGTCTACGGTCGGCCCGGCATTGCGCTACTACGAGGTAGATCTCCGTTGGATGTCAATGTTGTTGCGCATCAGCGTTGAACCGCACCGCGCGGCGTGGACTCTTGCGGTGGGATCTGGGGGTTGCGACGGTGCCTTAGCCGGAAGCAGAAGCGACGCCTCTGGCCACGTGGTCGGTTGCGGAGCCGAGCTGCGCTGGGGAGGAATCGCAGGCGATGGCGATGAGGGCCAACCCGGCCATCGCGTTGAGGTGGGCCGCCATCCACAACGGTGCGGCGAACGTCTCTCGCCGTCACGGCCCACCTCGGAGCCGTGGACAAGTGGGTGCAACGCGAACAGCAGGTGGCGGGCCGCCGCGCCCGAGTCAGGTGAAGGCTACCCCGGGCTTGAGGCCGAGCTTCTTGAACACAAAGGCCGCAGGACAGAATCCGGTGAACGAGGACTGCAGGAGGTTGAGGCCGACGAACCCCGTCAGCCACAGCCAATATCCGGAAACGAAGGCGCCGAGCGCCACCGAAATCAGGATCATGGTGCCGGCCATGATCAGGACGGCGCGGTCGATGGTCATTCTGGGGAGTCCTCTCGGGCCGGTATATACCCCATGGGGTATCCGACGAGACAATATCATATACCCCCATGGGTATTTGGCTCCTTGCAGTCAGAAGAGGAAGCGACGATGAAGACAAACGAGTCGACCCTCGACCTGGGTCATCCGGGGGAGTGGCAGGCATCGTTGCGCCGATCCGCGGGGTCGTCGTCGAGGCGGGCCGCTTGCTGGGCGTCATCCTGCTGGTGCCGTGATCATGCTGGTGACCGCTGCCGGGGGTTCTGCCCATCTACCGCGTACTGGGAATGGCCACAAACTGAGCTGTGGCGCTGAGCGGCGGTCTTCAATCCATACCGGCCGGCTTCGGCTCGGTGACGTGAGAGCCGATGACGGGAATCGAACCCGCGTATTCAGCTTGGGAAGATAACCGGACGTGTCTCAGCATGTGTGAGAATGTGGCCGAAAAAGTGTCTTCACCAGCAATAACACCACTTGTCGCCACAACCGGCACCAGCGGCCACCCGTACCCGATTGTGAGATCGACTGTGAGATCGAGAACCGTCCCACAGGGGTACTCAGCCGGGAGAGTGGCCGCTAGTCCGTCAGCGTTGATCTGAGAGCGTCAGAACGCGTCGTCGCCAGTGACGAACGGGTGATGTTCGGGCACCGGGTCCGCTACCCACGTCGGCACGGTCGATGCCTTCCCGCGCGATCCCGCGTTACCGCACAGCGCTTGAATCTCCCGAATCTCATCGGGGCGAAAAATCGAAACGTCCGACACGAGTGTCTGGCTGTACTCACCAGATGTTTCGCTGCGTACCGCTCCGCTGCCCCGGTCAATGGCCCGTAGGATCACGTTCCGCATGGTGTCCCGCAGAATCTCCGTGTCGTCGTCGGCAAGCTCGAAAGACTCATCGTTCAGGCAAGGTGCCAGTTTGCGGACTCGTGCCCACGTTGACGCAATGCGCTTGCTCAGCACATCGGCAGACGGTCCCCCGTCTACCTCTGCGTCTAGGAATCCCTCGAAATCCGTTGGTGCGATTGGTGTGTCAGTCATTGTATAGTCTCCTGTCAGTCACAGAGCCGAAAGGCTCCCGGCGACTTCCCTTGTGGGGCATGTCAACCGAGAGCCTTCCGGGCACCTTTTCACTGACCTAGTGGTCAGATCAGCGTGAGGCGATCACGCGGCAATCGTGAACTTCGCGATCTTCTGTGGCCGGACGCACTTGTGGCCCACGTACCACAAAGCCCTCACAGCGGTCACGACCTCTGCGAAATATGCGTCAGTCGAAGTCGCTAGTTGCACAGACGAATACGCGGACACAATCGCGGTACGGTCGATGATGAGACCGGTTCCCGCTGGCACAGCATTCGAGACCACGCGGGGAAGTCCCAGAATCGCACTCTCTGGCGAATCCGTTGCGGCACTGAGTAGACCCTTGTTCGATCCGGTGGCCTCTTTCATGCTGCCGTACAGATGGACGAATGCACCAGGCGAGAGAATCAGACCCGTTGGTGCTCCGTTGTTTTCGACAATATCCGCGTATGCCTGCACGAGCGGTTCAAGGTCTGCGCCAACCTCGTAATCATCGAGAATTCCGGGAGTGTTCACGATTCCCACAGAGGGAGCAATCGCGGGAGCAACCGGCGCGGCCTGTGCGATGAGTGCCAGATCAGCACGCCGCACAAGGTCATTCTTCACCGAATCCGCAACCGCACCAGCGGCATTGCCCTGCCCGTAGCTCTCATCGGAGAGCTTGACCAGTCGGGAAATGCGCCGAACCTGAATCACTTCCTCATCGAGTCCCACGTCTTCGGGCGTGATAGCGGTTCCCTCATTCACGAATTCCGCTGCGTCTGCGTCATTCACGACCGGAATCCTAAGACTAGGGACGTCACCGAGGATTTCCCCGCCCTTGGTGGTCTGAGTCAGATAGAGCGAATCCCCTAGAATCTCCTGCGCCGCGAAGGTCGAAACCTGGTCAGGAGAAAATGCCGCGTTGGTAGTCTTATTAGTCATTTCTGTTGTCTCACTTAACAATTCGAGCGCACAGCAATTCGGCCGGCAAAAGGGCCACAGACCCAAATACGTTGACCGATAACAACATTCGTTGTTCTCGTGTGCAATTAGTGAGACCTCACCACAGGTGATGCCTTTAGAATCCGTCGCCACAGACGACGAATAGGGACGACCGTACACCAATATCCGCCCATCGCGCGACTATTTCGGGGCAAACCGGGCGTGAGCAGGGTAAACGCTGAAATCAGCGGTTACGGTGTAATCTGTGGCCCATGTCGATGCCAGAACGCTTTCTAGCTGCGCTTTCTTTTCCTCATTGGCTCTCTCGTGAGGATATGGTGGTCGCACTGTGGCCGGACCCTGAAAACCGCCCTAAGACTCACGCACAGGTAGTCCGAAACCTCGTCTCATCGCTGAATCGTCAAGGGCAGATTGAGATACTGGACTATTTCGAGGGAAAGCGCCGAAAGCGGTTGTTGCGCTTAGTCGGTGAGCAGACCAAAGAAACATCACCACAGGGTCAACGTAATAGCACTGAAATGGTCGTGGAAGACGACGAAATCGAGTGGGAAGACTTGGACGATGCCGAGCTAGAAATCGAGTGGGATGACTAAGTGCCCCAACGTATTTCACAATATAACGGGATTGCATGATTTGCGTGGAAGACGCTGGTCAAAGCCCTCCGTTGCCTGTGACCTGCGGGTATGGGGGTATCCCCCACGTTTTCCCTGGTCGCACACCACATTTCGGCTATCACAGCGACTTACCAGCACATTTGCACCGATAAGCCACTGAAACATTCGAAATCCGCGAATTATGGCTATTCACACCACTTTTCGTGCATCATCGCTTATTACCAGAGCAAACCAGGGTGTTTGTCATCATCCAAGCACTTTCCGCGCTCTGACCTGCGCTTTTTGCCCCGATTCTGCTCTGACCTGGTCTTTTTCCCATGACAACCCGTAAAGCTATTGCCACACAACAATTGCAGGTTATCCCGCGATAGACGCTCTCCGCCCTCTGCCACGTTCCTAATGTGGTCAATCGACCCGCCTGCAACGCCTTTTGCGCCTTTCCGCACTTTGCGCCCACAACCCTGACAAATGCCCCGATCACGTCGCCATATGGCATCTCTCAGCTTCGGCGGAATGTCGATATTGCTTGCACTCCAACCACTTCCGCGCGTTCTCATCATTACTCCACTTCACGCGGCCCGAATGCCCGTGCCCAATCAGCGCCAGCATCACCGCTGCCCTTTCCATCCTGATCTGTTCTGCCCAAGTCCCGATCAACACTAGGCACAGACCTTAGTCCCCAATCATTGCGCATGACTCCGATTGTCTCGCTGACCTTTTCACTACTCACCTGACCAGTCTCACTATCCACGAGGTCAGCCACGCTCTTACCGCCCGATTTCAGATACCCAAGCAACGCAGCACCTTTCACGCCTTCGCTCTCTGCCATACCTGAAACAATCTGCTCTTGCAACGCCACTACTTGCTCACGCGCTTGGTTCCTCTCACTGCGATAACGCGCGGCTTGCCTACTTGCTTTGCCCTTCCCCGACTCATCGCCCGATCCCGAACCATCATTGCCCCGATCATCCTGCCCACCATCACCGACAGAACCGCTATCAGTATCAACAGTATCGGTGCTGTGCTCATCGCCGCCCTCATCTTCGGTGTGCAGTGTATCCTGGTCATTACCAACATTATTCGTCATTATTCCTGCCTTTCCATATTTTCGAGTGCATCGATTAAATTGTTTGTGTATTCAGTTATCATATTGCGCAGCAACCCTATTCGTTGCGCCTGCGCGCCTATCTTCCGCAGTAGTTGAGCATTGCGGTACTTCTCCTGCCGAATTATTTCTAACAAGTCCTCTCGACTCACCGCGTCTTCATCGCGCAGCGCCGCAAGTTCGAGGATGATTTTCTTTCGCGCCTTCGCCGATATATCCCACAAGGTCATCGCCTTCAACTCCGTTATTCATCGCCGCCGCTACGAGGATTCAGGAAAACCGTTGTTTGCGGCTCTCCGTCCTCTGCAAACGGGTCTGCAACCTCATTCACGTCTACCTCGTCCGCGTAGTGCTCATCTAGCGGCATTTGCTGCACCCTGAAAGCCTTTGTGGGCCGATCTCCCGGCCTCACGGCCATTCGTCCCCATGTTTGACCCGCCGAACCGCCAGAATCGGGATAAGACACGCTCACAGGCCACCAGGCGAGACTTCCGGGTTTCTTTTTCAGGACTTCCGTCCACTCGCAAACTTTTCCGCGCAAAATCGCCTCATCGCCGGAATAATCCGGGTGCGGCCGAATTTCCGAGTGCCTGACCACCATCGTCGTCTCATCCAAGCTCACCAATGTGTGAAATACGTTGTGGTTCATGTGTTTTCAACTTTCCTAGCTAATGTTACTTGACCACAGCAGAGCCGAGGTCAGTTCTAAAACCGCAGGTCAAAATCTAAAACCCCAGGTCATGCAGGGTGTGCAGGGTTCTTAGTAAGGTTGGTCGCGTAGGGGTATATGAGAAGGTTACGAACTACCCTGCATACCCTGATTCACCTGGCCTTTTGCATTTACAAAATCTTGAGACCCTTTCGAGCGGTTCGGTTATTTCTGCGAGTCGTGCCGTAAATTTCACAGTTTGTCAGGTATCCAGGGAAAGCGGTCTGTGAAATTATTTCCATCCCCTCGACTGTTTCCGCCCATGTGTTGTAGCAAGCTCTCAAATCCTCCGTATACTCAACTGCGCCAGCATCTTTGACGACAGTCCTACTCTTGTCAATCCATCTTTTGACCGGATTACTACCGTTCAAATAGTCATCCGTGGCGTCTTGCACGATGCTAGGAATTACTAGGCCGTTCTCGTAATAATCCATCAGGCCACGGACAGCCCATGTCAAGATGACTGACAGTTCTTTCCTGAAAATGTCCTGCACTTCGCGCCGAGTCTTCTCCGCATCGGTTGTGCGAATTTCCCACGGCACGACCAGGATTCGGCGATATGTTCCCGCGTCACCTGCTCTCAGCTTGGGAAGATGATTCGTGTGTACGGAAACCGTTGCTACAGAATCGAATTCAAACTCTGGTTTGAACTTGAGTGATCCTGTCAGTTGGTCGCCGCCGACTACTGCCTTGAACAGTTCTTCATTCCAGAAAGCGTTGCGCGGCAACTCTTTAACTTCCACGAACCTCTTTCCCAGCAACCCTGCCACTTGGTGTTCTTTCGGCTCCCGAGACGTGAACAGCGACGCATTAGGACTACCCGCGTAGTCACCAAATGCCCGGCTAATCAGCTTGTGATACGCCGTTTTTCCGTTCCAGGCGTCTGCTCCATGATGGAATAGCGCACGCTGTACCAAGGTCTCACCAACCAAACCGATACCCGCGTGTTGACGCAGCAATCGTCGGACCTTGGGGTCAGGCTGAAAGTATCGTAGGAATTCGTAGAACCGAGTGCCCTCGAAATCCCCCAGACGGGAATCGTATTCAGCTCCCGCCGTCAGTGTTAACAGATCATCAGCCGACGTCTTGCGGACCTGGCCGATGTTGTCCTCGCCGAGAGATAGCACACCCGCCGACGTATTCAATTCGTACGGGTTTACGTCCATCTGGTCAATCGTGAGATCAGGGCGAATGTTTCGGGTCAGCCGAGCTATCCTTTCGTATCCTCGTGTATCACACAGCCGCTCAACATCTTTCCGGTCTACTCCCTTGATTACCGCTTGTTCAAACTCCTTCATCATTTTGGAATGAATCGCACTGTAGACCATGTTTCCATCTGCGTCATGTCGCCAGCGGCTACCGTCATAGACGAACCAGCCAAGCGGCACAACGTATTTGAACTTGTGGCCGTTCTTTTCGATGATGTCTTGCGCGAGTCGCGTCAAGTACGGGATATGCTTTGCCATAATTGATTAACGTCCGCGTCGCGCTGCAACGTGATTCCTCGCTCTCGCCTTGTTGACTTGTTGGATTATTGATTCAGTTGTGTAGCGCTTCGGTATGTAGTTTTCCGTGTTCAATTCTGTTGTGAGATAGAGAATTTGGCTATCGGTCAATCCTGCCTTAACGCACTGCCGGAAGAATGCCCAGCAACCTCGCGAGTCATCGCCGTAACGGGGGATATTCTTGTATGCGCTCCGCACTGACGGATGGACTTCCGACCACGAGATAGGTTGTGGCTCAATGTCTGCCACTTGTAACCGCGTCCCTGTGGTCTTTCCTCCGACTTCCCTGCCCTTGGGATAATTCCGCTGGATCAATGAATGGTGCTCATGTAGAACCGCTTTCAGGTTCTCCCACGAGGTGCCCTTGCCCTCATGCCTCAGCCTGACCTCTGCGTCATTACGATGAGGCTTTCTGTTCCGAGTCCCGATGATTCGCAGGTTGTCATTGGGCAGGTACTTGCCGCCGTCTGAAATATCGCACGCGGCATACAATCGCCGCCCGACTTCCGAGAGTTGTTCATGGGTCAATTCGCGGTCACGTATCCGTACACTCACGTGAAAATGACCAGGGGTGCCCGATGAAATAATGGATGCGCCAACCGATTTCAGAACCGTTTGCGTATGCGCCTTATCTCTCATCTCGTCAATCTCGAATGAGACTACAGCAGAGGGAACCGTCAGCGTTCGGCTAGTCCCGTTGATACACAACGATGTTGGGCGATAGAGACAGTGCCCTGCATCGTAATGCCACATGACTTTATCCACCGCTGCACTGAGTTGGTCGGGGTACTTGTAGAACGCTTGGGCGTACTTTCCACGGTGCGGTGGTTGTGGTGACCTCTCCCATATCCACCCGACACAGATATAGCCCTCTGCCTCTCCGTAGTCCTGAATCATGTTGTTACGCACTAGGTGTCGAAGTGATTGGCGTGATCTGTTGCCGCCCTCGTCCGCAGGGTGTACCCTTGCGTTGGTTTTCTGATTCACGTGTTTCCTTCCTTCGGAAAATGCCCGGTAGGTGTGCTCTCGCCTATCGGGTTTTTTCGTTTGCTCGATTTTTCTCTGCCTCTTTCTTATGCTTCCGCCTCGCGTTAGCGATCAACAGCTTTCTCCTGTCGGGTGTCAGATCGGATTGCCTGCCCACGTAATCGCCTATCTCAATTCCCATTCCGTCACCATTCATTTCTCGTGTGCTCATTGCGTACAGTTCCGGTTCGGCATGGCCGGGAAGTGTCGCTAGGGCGAGGAAATCGACAGGATCAATCTCTACCCAGTCATCCCAATTCCACGGTTCGCCGTAGTAGTTGAGCCACACGATTATGTAGTCAGCAGGTGCCGGAATTACTTGGTGGATAGTCAACTCTTGGTTTTGCATTTGTTCTAGCTCTCTCACTTCGATTGCCAGTGCGTCGGCACGTGGTCGAAATTCTCGTCGTCGCGGTACAGGGCATCGGCCATGCGTTCATGGCACTCGATAAGGTCACGGCGTAGGTCATCATCGAGCGCGAACTTTGATCCGTACGTTGCCCACCGCGTCATCTGGTCGATGAGCTTCTGACTCTGCCGGTGGAAGTCCCGAGCGTTGGCCTCACGCTGTGGACGCTCTGCCGGTTGTGTGAGCCGATCGATCACGTTCCACGGCACTTCGGTGCCCGGTTGCACTTCGGGTGCCCTACCGTCATCGATAGCGCGTTGCCAGCGCTTCCAGTACCCGGCAACCGTCTTCCGAGTCCGTAGGCCGGTGATCCCGAGCGCTGCGAAGTCCTCAAAGCTGTACTTGCCACTTCGGGTAGAACTACCCGAGGTTTGCCCCTGCCGAGGTTGGCAGTAGGCCCACACGATTGCCGCGCGTTCGTAGCCTCGTGCTGTGAGCAGAGATTTCACGCCTTCGATGGTGTCGGGAATTATCAGCTTGGTACTCATGCCGACGCCTCACAATGCACGCGCGTTGGCGCGCTTTTCGAGATTGTCGAGATAGCTTGTCGGGATGAGTCGGCGGTTACCGACCATCGTGGACGGGATCACGCCAGACTTGATGTGATTGCGAATTGTGTTCTCGTGCAAGCCCGTTAGCTCCACAAGCTGTGGAACTGTGACAAATCTAGCCTTCGGGTTACGCGGTGCTGCTGTACTTCTCCGAGACATGGGTTCTCCTAGGTTTCGTTGAAACGTGTTGGGGGAGAACGCGAAAAAGCCGCCACGCCTTGCGCATAGATCGGGCAAGGTCGCATGAAACGGCTCATGCGTTCGTGGCGGCGTGAGGTTGCTGTGTGTATGAGCGGGTACTCAGCCTGTCACTCGATTGGCGCGGTACGGTCGGCCACTTCGAGAGAGTGCCGTCGAGGGTACACCTTGCACATCGATAGCGCTACTACCGGCACCAACTGACACCAGGCATAGCCGCTGACCTGGTACGTTCCAAATCTCACCGGAACTGTTGCATACTGGTTCGACCACATTGGGCACCACAGGGTGAGTAGGTACAGAGCATGGTACAAAGGTCGCGGCAACCGGCGATCAAGACCGTTGAGACCAGGGACCGGAAGACCGGCCACAGGGTCACTCGTTATCGCGTCGTCGTGGACGTGGGGACCAAACCTGACGGTCGGAGAGACCAGCGCACGAAAACCTTTGACACCGTGGGGGACGCTCGCGATTGGTTGGCGCAAACTCACTCGTCGGTGTCGTCGGGTACCTACGTCCCGAAAAAGAAACTCACAGTTGATGATCTGTGCAAGAACTACCTAGCCGGACAACGGCACCTGAAAGAATCCGCGCTCGACAAACTGACCTATGACCTAGGTGTGTGGCGATCTGTGCAGGGTGGTCGGGAAGTGCAGTCGCTCGAAAAGGTGGACATTGACCACTTGGTTACCGCGCTCATCGACGGTGGCACGGCGACGGACAAGGGCAGGACTCGCAAGGCGTGGAAGCCTGCCACAGTGAACAAAACTCTTGAGGCAGTCTCAGCGGTTCTGAAAGACGCAGAGGCACAAGGCATTATCGCGCGTAACCCTGCTGAACATGTGAAGCGTGCTCGCTCCGGTAGGCGTAGTGCCCCGGTTGCTATGACGAAAAGTGAAGTGGAACAACTGTATTCCGCGATTGGATCGGATCGATTGGCGCATGCGTGGACTCTTGCCCTCACTGGTCTACGTCGTGCCGAAGTTCTCGGACTCCGATGGTCTGATGTGGATTTTGACGCCGCCGAAGGTTTGGGGACGATCACGATTCAAAACACTCGCGTTGCTGTGGGCAAGACCGTTGTTGAGGGTGACACCAAAACCGCTACGTCTACCCGCGTGCTCCCCATGACGCCGCGTGTCCGGCAAGCTCTGAAAGATGCACAAGTTCGGCAGTCAGCCGAAGCCGACACGCTCGAATCCCTGTACGGCACGAAAGATGCACGCGGCTACCCGCGACGGACTCGCTACCGCGATGCCGGTTACGTCGTCATGTCCGAAGTGGGGGAGCCATACGCGCCGACAAGCCTCTACCGACTGTGGATCGAAATGTTGGACCGGCACAAGTTGCGTCGGGTGAAGCTGCACGCCGCGCGAGCCACGTTTGCCACGCTCGAAATCGAGCGGGGGACGCCGGTCACCGTAGTTGCCCAATGGCTCGGACACAGGTCAGCAGACACGCTTTTCCGGCACTACGCGACGACCAACCAAGACGCGATGATTGCCGCTGCAAAAACCATGTTGTGAGATTGACCGTGAGATTGGGGACCGGATCATTTTTGTCGGGAGGCTCCGAAACCCTGTTTAAACTGGTGTTTCTCTGTGGAGCCGATGACGGGAATCGAACCCGCGTATTCAGCTTGGGAAGCTGATGTTCTGCCATTGAACTACATCGGCGTGCAGGTCTGTACGACCTGCGACGAAAGACTAGCAAACTCCCCTGGCTGTTCCGACGTCGAGGCCCTTTCCCGGTCGGCGCGTCTCCCGCGACGGCGAGGTGCGCGTGGACGAACACGCCGGACACATAACTGAGGCGATCCCCGTCCGATAGCCTCGGACCGTGCTGCTTTCCGACCGGGACATCCGCGCCGCCATCGACACCGGGCGCCTCGCGCTTGACCCGTACGACCCCGCTCTCGTACAACCGTCGAGTGTCGATGTGCGCCTGGACAGTCTCTTCCGGGTGTTCAACAACACGCGTTACACCCACATCGACCCGGCGCAGCGGCAGGACGAGCTCACCAGCCTCGTCGAACCCGACAAGGGGGAGCCGTTTGTCTTGCACCCGGGCGAGTTCGTGCTCGGATCGACGCTCGAGGTGTGCTCACTGCCCGACGACCTCGCCGGACGACTCGAAGGCAAGAGCTCGCTTGGACGTCTCGGACTGCTGACGCACTCCACCGCCGGGTTCATCGACCCCGGCTTCTCCGGGCACATCACGTTGGAGCTGTCCAACGTGGCGAACCTGCCGATCACGCTGTGGCCGGGCATGAAGATCGGCCAGCTGTGTCTGTTCCGCCTGTCGAGCCCCGCCGAGCATCCGTACGGCAGTGCCGCGGTCGGCTCCAAGTACCAGGGGCAACGCGGACCGACGCCGTCGAAGGCCTACCTCAACTTTGTGCGGGATATTTCGGGGTAGCAGCAGGCGAGCCTTGGGCCGGAGCTGTTGGGCTGTCGGCTTGCATGGTCTCGACTCGTGGCTCGCCCTGCAGCGCTCGCAGCGGCTCGCCCGGCGAGAGATGGTCGGGCCGCGGGGTCTCGATACGCGGCGGCCTCGCTTCGCTCGGACGTCGCTACTCGACTGGCGGGGGATGATCGCTGTTCACCGACGCGTCGACGCGGCGCCACGTCGTGGTGGGTTCCGCGATCATTGCCCCGCGTACGTCTACTGGTATGAAGCTGACCGTCATCGGATGTGGATATCTCGGCGCGACCCATGCGGCCTGCATGGCCGAACTCGGGCATGACGTCCTCGGCGTGGACGTCGACGCCGAGAAGGTGGCTCGGCTGCGTACCGGTGAGGTGCCGTTCTTCGAGCCCGGACTGTCAGACATCCTGCGGCGCAATCTGACGGCCGGCCGGCTCGAGTTCACCACGTCAATGCAGGCGGCCGCCGACCACGGCAGTGTGCACTTCGTCGGCGTCGGAACGCCGCAGCGGGCACGAGGATACGGCGCCGACACCTCCTACGTCTTTTCCGCCATCGAAACCCTCGCCGAACTCCTGCGTGGTGAGCATCTGATCATCGGGAAGTCGACGGTGCCGGTGGGCACCAGTGCCGAACTCGCCGAACGCATCGGTCACCTCGCCGGAGACCTCGCAGACGTCGAATTGGCCTGGAGCCCAGAGTTTCTCCGCGAGGGCTTTGCCGTCGAGGACACCCTCCGACCCGATCGGATCGTCGTCGGCACCGACCCGGAGGCCGTCACCAGCGCGGCGGTGGCGATGATCGGTGAGATCTACCGGGAGATCCTCGAAACCGGGGTACCACTGGTCACCACCGACTGGGCGACAGCCGAATTGGTCAAGACCTCCGCCAATGCCTTTCTCGCGACCAAGATCTCGTTCATCAACGCGGTCAGCGAACTGTGCGAGATCGTCGGCGCCGACGTGTCCACCCTCGCCGACGCCATCGGCTACGACAACCGCATTGGGCGCCGATTCCTCAACGCCGGACTCGGATTCGGCGGGGGCTGCCTGCCCAAGGACATCCGCGCGTTCATGGCGCGCGCCGACGAACTCGGCGCACACCGCACCCTCGGATTCCTGCACGAGGTCGACGCCATCAACATGCGCCGCCGCAGTGCCATGGTCGACCTCATCGAGCAGACCTGCCCCGGCGACCTCATCGGCGCCAACATCGCCATCCTCGGCGCGGCGTTCAAACCGGAGAGCGACGACGTGCGGGACTCGCCGGCGTTGAGCGTCGCCGGGCAGTTGGCCCTGCGTGGTGCCGCGGTGACGGTCTTCGACCCGAAGGCCACCGACAACGCGCGCCGCATGTACCCGATGTTGCACTTCACCGACAGTGCTCGCGCCGCGGCCACCGACGCCGACGTGGTCGCGCTGGCCACCGAATGGGCCGAATTCGTCCACATGGCACCCGAAGAACTCGACGACGTTGTCCGCCACAAGGTGATCGTCGACGGCCGACGATGCCTTGATGCAGGTCAGTGGCGTGCATCCGGGTGGGAGTACCACGCGCTCGGTGGTGCGGTCCGGGACCGCACCACCACCCCCGCGCGGGTCGGCACCGCGAGCGCCGCACAGGTCGGCGGCCCCTCGTCACGGGCAGCGATTCGCCGACACGTGCTAGGTTGAACAACCGCACAGCGGATGCGGGGAGGCATCCGGGCGAGTGTAGGGAAATTCGATGTCCACGAGTGCAGATGCGGCCACCGCGCGCAGCGTCGTCCACGCTGCGCTGACTGATCGTGTCCGCACGCGGCTGACCAGCCGAAACTCGCCGGTCGTCGCCCTCATCGACCTCGACACCACGGGTGCCTCGGCCATCGTCGTCGACATCACGGCCGACGAGGAGATCATCGCGGCGCCCGCACCGCTCACCGACGTGACGCCCCGCGCCCTCGATCTGGCCCTCGCCACCCACCTGATCGGTGTGGCCCGGGTACCGGCACCCGATTCCGCCGTCGGGACCGCCGAACTCCGCAAGCTCGCCGGGCGTGCCCGCACCCGACTGGCCGCCTCCGAGGGCGCGTTCATCATGGGTGAGGAGCACGTCCGCCTGTTCCGCGTCACCCGCCGCGACATGGAGGTGGCGACCGCCTCCCAGGCCGCAACGCTGTGGGCATACATCGACGACGTCCTCGCCGCGGTCGGTGCGCCTGACGCCGCAGTCCTCCTGACCTCGACGCACGTGCAGTGGCCCGCCCTGGACACCCTGCTGTCGCAGGTCCGCGGTGCGCCGGTGATGGTGCTCGACGACATCTCCGACGAGCCGCAGCCGACCCACGGAGTCGCGTTCGCCACGACGGAAGACTTCCGGACGCCCTCCGACGACCAGACCTCCCAGGTCCGGGTCGTCGAACCCCCGGCCGATGCTCCGACCGCGGTCGCTACCGCATCGTCGGTGGCTCCTGGAGCTGCCGACCTCGGGCCCCACGATGACCGGCCCGCCGATGGCCTCGCCACCGACGTGGAGCCGATCGGCGTCGACGATGCCGTCACCGATCAACTCGAGGCGATCACGGACCGACTCGACCCGGTGGAGGCACTCTCCGGATACCTCGCCGACTCCGATTTCGACGCCGACTCCGATTTCGACGCCGACTCCGCTGCCGACACCGCGGTGCCGCCCCCGGAGGCCGGCGACAGCCGCTGGTTCTCCCGACAACGCTGGCTGCTCGGCGGTGCGGTCGCCGGAGTCCTGGCGGTGTTCGGAGTCGCCACCGCCGTCGCCTTCACCGGCGGTTCGCCGGAGCCGGCGGCGCCGAGTGTCGCAGCGAGCACCCCTGCCGTGGCCGCCCCACCCGGGAGCAGCGCGCCGCAGGAGTTCGCCGATCCCTCCGACCTCGTCGAAGCCCGCCGGCCTGCGGTGCTCTACACCACTCCGCCGCCCCCACCGCCGCCGGACACGAGTACGCAGCAGCAGAATCAGAATCCGTCGTCGCCGCGAAGGCAGGCCCGACCCCAGCCGCGGATTGTCATCCCGATCCCCGGGCGGCCGCCGATCGTCATCCCCTGACCGGGCTGATCAGGACACCGAATCCGGATCGTGTCCGGATTCCCTTGCGGCGGTGAGGTAGTCGGCCAATTGCCGTTTCATTTCACGGTCGAGCGCGCGGTCGAGCGCATTGTGCGCCGACACCTGGCCGGCTCGACGCAGGCCCATCAACAGGCGTGTGGTTCTTTCGGATTCGTCGTCGTTCGTCGGGATCCAGCCGTCGTCATGGCCTTCGGTGACCCGACGGCGGCCGGCGGAGATGAGGGTGTTGGCGACGCTGTCCATCGCCTTGTCGAGGGCGGCGTGCACGTCGAGGATGTCATCCAGTGACATCCCCTGGGCGACAAGCTCTCCGTAGGCGGTGACGGTTTCCGGATCGAGGATGGCGTAGGTGTTCGGCGGACTCCCGCCGGTGGATTCGGCACCGGCGGATTCGGCACCGGCGGATTCGGCACCGGCGGATTCGGCACGGATCAACCGGAAGTCGGAAAGACGTTGCCACTGCTTGGGATCCGCGGTGCGTAGGGTCTGCTCGAGTTCGTCGGCCGTGACGGAGGTGGGGGTGGTCTGCGACCACCGCTCGGTGACCGCTTCGCGCAGGCCCAGGACGTGGGCGAGGTCGTCCCCACGTTGCATACCGGACAGGAAATCGCCGATGTGGCGGATGGTGAAGCCACGGCCGAGTAGATCGTTGATCACCTTCAGGCGTGCGAGGTGTTGGTCGGTGTAGATGGCAATGCGGCCGCGCCGGAGCGGTCGCGGCAACAGTCCTCGGTCCTGATATCCGCGAACGTTCCGGGTGGTCGTCCCGGCTTCGCGGGCCAGGTCGTCAATCCGGTATTCGGTCACGGAGAGACATTCTCGCAGATCGGGTGTGACCGGTGGTCCGGGTCGGTCACTCCGGTGCGGTCACGGTCGTAGCCCGTTGGCGATCAATGCGAGCACACCCTCGTAGTTGGCAGCCGGATCCAACAGTGGTGGTAACGCCCCGGCAAGTTCCAGACTGACCGCCCCGTGCGCGCAGGACCACACCTGCATCGCCAGGACCGCGGCATCGCCCGTCCGGATCACGCCGGCCGCCTGGCCGTACTGGACGATGTCGCTGAGCGCGGTGAACGCGCCCTGCGCGGTCTCCGCATCAGGTTGGCATTCCGAGGAGAACATCAACTCGTAGACGATCGGATATGCCAGCGCGAAGTCGCGATATGCGCGTCCGCTGTGCGCGAGGCGAGCGGCGGGATCGCTGTCGGTGACCGCCCGGAGGTTGTGGCCGAACTCGGCGAAGGCATCACTGACCAGCGCGTCGAGCAGTCCTTCCTTGCCGTCGAAGTGGTTGTAGACGCCCATCGGTGCCACCCCGGCTTCCTTGGCGACCGATCGGACGGTGAGTCCGGCGACCCCGTCACGTTCGAGGATGCGACGCCCGGCGTGAATGAGGTTCGCTCGGACCTCGGTGGCGGGTGTGCGACGTGACGGGGTTGCGCTCGGCATATTGACAACCTACTAGAACGGTGTTCTCCTTGAGTGGAACGTTGTACTACAACGTTGGGTCAACGTTCCACAATCTGACTCCAACCGGAGAGGGGCGCATCATGCGCACTCGTTGGTGGGCGCTCGGCGCCCTGTGCTTTGCCGAACTACTCGTGATGATCGACAACACGATCGTCAACGTCGCGCTGCCGACGATGGCCCGCGACCTCGACGCCGGGATCTCCGGCCTGCAATGGATCGTCGACGCCTACACGCTGGTGTTCGCCGGACTGCTCCTCACCGGCGGATACCTCGGTGACCGGTTCGGTCACCGTCGCATGCTGCTGACAGGGATCGCGGGTTTTGTCGCGGTCTCGGTACTCGCGGCCTCATCGCAGACTCTGGGTCAACTCGTCGCGGCGCGTGGCGGCCTGGGACTCTTTGCGGCGCTGGTCTTTCCGGCGACCCTGGCGTTGATCACGACGATCTTCACCGAACCACGTCAACGCGCGGCCGCGGTCGGGATCTGGGCGGCGACGTCGGGAATAGCCGTAGCGATCGGTCCGGTGCTCGGAGGGTGGTTGCTCGAGCACTTCGCGTGGTCGTCGGTGTTCTGGGTGAACCTGCCGGTGGGGGTGCTTGCGGCCGTCGCCATCGTCGGGGTCGTCCCGGGGACACGCCCGGAGACGGTGTCGCGCTTCGACGTCATCGGTCTGCTGCTGTCGATCGTCGGTCTCGGACTGCTCGTCTACTCGGTCATCGAGGGACCGAATGTCGGCTGGACCGACGTCCGCACCGTCGCCGGACTCGGTGGTGCCGCGGCCGTGATGGCGCTGTTCGTTTGGCGGCAGATCGTCATCGCACATCCCATCCTCGACGTTCGGTTGTTCGCCAACCGCCACTTCGCCGCCGCGGCCGCCATGATCAGTGTGGCGTTCTTTGCGCTGTTCGGGTTCATCTTCCTGATCACCCAGTACTTTCAGGCGGTCAAGGGATACGGGCCATTCGACGCCGGGATCAGGACGCTCCCCTTCGCCGTTGTGATGGCCGTCTTCTCGCCCGTGGCGATGGCGCTGGCGCACCGATTCTCGCCCCGACCGGTGGCCGTCGCAGGTGCGATCCTGATGTCCATAGGGTTCGGCCTTGTCGAAACCACTTCGCGGACTTCGGGATACTGGGAGCTCATCGTCTGGTCGATGTCGCTGATGGCGATCGGGCTGGCGTTCATCTCGGGGCCGTGCACCCAACTGATCATGGACGCACTCCGGCCCGAACAGGCGGGCGCCGGAAGTGCGGTGAACGACACGACTCGCGAGGTCGGCGGGACCCTCGGAGTTGCCGTACTCGGGTCCGTCCTCACCTCCGTGTACGCCTCCGGCGTGGCGGATCGGCTTGCGGCACTCGGTGTTCCGCACGGTGCCGCCGACACCGCCGGGGAATCGGTGATGGCTGGCGTGGCGGTGGCGCAACACGCACCCGCCGTGGTGGCCGATTCGGTTCGTGTGGCGGTACAGGAGGTTTTCGTCGACGGACTGCACTCCGCGGTGTGGGTGGCGGTCGCCGTGACGGCGACGGCCGCGGCCCTGGCCGCGGTGCTGCTGCGAGGTGACCCGCGGGGCGCGACAGCGACCGACGCAACCGCGCCGGGGTCAGAGGTCGAGCGTGAGGTGGTCACCACTCGCCCGTGACACACAGGTCAGGATCTGCCCGCCGGCACGTTCCGGCTCGGTCAGGATGTTGTCGCGGTGGTCGATGCCACCCGACAACGTCCCGATCTTGCATGTGCCGCAAAAACCTTGGCGACACGAATACGGAACCGAGGGAGTCTCGTTGCGCAACGCCGCGAGTAGGGTCTGGTCGGCGCCGACTGTGATCTCCTGACCCGTCGAAGCGATGGTCGCGGTGAACTCTCGACCGTTCTCCACCGGCGGCGGAGTGAACCGCTCGTAATGCAACTCGATGTCCGGGCGATCGACCAGATGTCGACGCAGATTCTCCAGCATCGGTACCGGGCCGCAGCAATACACCGCCAGACCCGAAGGGGCACGGCCGGTTTCGGGATCGATCGCGCCGACCAGCTCAGCCATGGTGGGCAGGCCGCCCTCATCGTCGGTGCGGATGGTGACCTTGTCGCCGAAGCGGGCCACCTCTTCCCGAAACGGGATCGAGTCGAGCGTACGACCGGTGTAGATCATCGACCAGTCCAGACCGAACTTCTCCGCGGCATTCAGCATCGGCAGGATGGGGGTGATACCGATGCCGGCCGCGATGAAGCGCAGCTTTCCGGCTGCGGATCCGTGGCCCGGTAACGAGATCGGAAAAGCGTTGCGCGGAACCTTGATCGACACGAGATCACCCACCGACAGAGTGTCGTGCACCTCGACCGATCCGCCCCCTCCGTCGGGGATGCGTCGCACCGCGATGCGATAGGTGAGCCGGTCGGCGGGGTCACCACACAGCGAGTACTCGCGCATCCGGCCGGATGGCAGCAACAGGTCGAGGTGGGCTCCCGCATGCCAGCGGTGCAGTATGCCGCCGTCCGGGTCGGCGAAGGTGAGGGCTACGACGTTCTCGTCCTCGGCGACCACCTCGCGATCCACGACCCGCACGACGGTGATCCCGGTGTCGGCGGTGGTGTCGTGCAGCGGCGACAGGGGACGCCAGAGCGGCCACCAGATCTTCGACAGCGCGGTACCGAAGGTGAGGAGGGGATCATGGCGCCACCGGCCGTAAAGATGCGGCGGGGGTGCGGTCAACGACGTCGTGTGGGGATGTGCGCGTTGATTCATGAGATGCCGTTCACCCCGCCCGACGTGCCGCCGGGGACGCTGCGAGATACGCGACTGCTTGTGCGGTGGAACCGATCTCGTTCGGATGGAACCCCGGACGGAAGTAGCTGGTGGTGGCGAGGATGACCTTCCACATCTTGGGCAGGACCCCGGCGCGGACACCTCGGAAGTAGTGGTATTCGCGCTGAAAGAAGTTGTAGTGCAAGCTCGGATCGCTCGTCATGATGAACCGGAAGCCACGGTTGACCAGCAGGAGGAGCACCGGCAGGGCCACCAGCATCGCCCGGCCCCGCCGCAGATATCCGTCACCGAAGTAGACGGCCACCTCATGGGCGACTGCTCGGTGCTCCACCTCTTCGGCGCCGTGCCACATGAACAGATCCGACATCGTCGGGTCGGCACCATGCTCGACCCAGGTGTTGTTGAGTGCGAAATCGCCGAGAATCGCGGTGTAATGCTCCAATGCCGCGATCAGCCACAATCGTTCGACGAGATGTTTCTGGCGAGCACTGGGGCTGCCTTTGTGCAGCGGCCCCAACAACTTTCGGAAGATCCACTCCATCTGGCGACAGAATGGGCGGGGATCGATGCCGTGATGGTCGAGGAATTCCCAGAGGACGTGATCGTGGGCCTCGGCGTGCATCGCCTCCTGCCCGATGAAGCCACGCATGGTGGCGATCAGTTCCTCGTCATGCACCAGCGGAAGAGCCTCGTTGTAGGTCTGTACAAACCATCGTTCACCCTCGGGCAGAAGGAGGTTGAGCACACTGACGAAGTTCGACGCGACCGGGTGGCCGGGGATCCAGTGCAGCGGGACCTGTGACCAGTCGAACGCGACGTTGCGAGCATGGAGTTCGACGGGGCCGGGGTCGGAGCCATCGGCGTCGAGGGGTTCGCGGGAACCGCTGATCGAGTGAGCGTGGGCGTTCATCGGTGGGCCTCCTTGCCGGCGACGACGGTACGTCGAGCTGCGAGATGTGAGATCCAGGGAGCGAATCTATAAATGCGGTAACCGATCTGGGCTTCCGGGGCGACCGGTACCACGGCCTTGTCGCCGACGATCGCCGCGACGATCCGGTCCGCAACCTTGTCGGGGGTGAAGCCTCGTCGGCGATAGAGCTCGGTGAGTCGTCGCTGTTCGGCGGACTGGGCATCATCGTCGAGTCCGGCGATGGCCGAGGTCCCCACGATCGGGGTGTCGATGAGACCGGGGCAGATGGCGCTCACCCCGATGTGGTGATCGGCGAGTTCGCCCCGCAGCGACTCGGAGTAGAGCAGCACGCCGGCCTTGCTCGCCGAGTAGATCCCCAATCCCCGCTGCGGGGTGAACGCGGCGGCGGAGGCCAGGTTCACGATGTGACCGCCGGTGCCACGACGGACCATCTGACGGCCGAACTCGCGACACCCGGTGATCACGCCCCGCAGGTTGACGTCGAGGAGTCGATCGATCTGCTCGTCGGTGGCATCCAGCGACGCCCCGGAAAGTCCGATGCCGGCGTTGTTCACCACAATGTCCGGGACACCCTGTGCAGCTGCGACATTTGCGGCGAACTCGGCAAACGCCCCGGTATCGGAGACGTCGAGGGCGTACACCGCGGTGGCCGCGCCGCTCTCCTTGCACATCCGCGCGGTCTCTTCCGCTCCGGCCGGGTTGATGTCGGCGAGGACGACGTCACAGCCGAGTTCGGCCAGGGCGCGAGCGGTTTCGCGGCCGATGCCGCTGCCGGCGCCGGTGACGACGGCCAAACGACCCGACAGTGCCTGATCTTGGCCGAATCGCCGTGCGCGGGTGAGGGTGTCGGGAGTCCGGGGTGAGCCGTTGAGGTAGGAGATGAACTCGCGCACATTGGCTGCCACATACTCCGGATGCGTTGACGGAAGCCAGTGCCCGGTGGTCGACGGCCGACGCCAGAGCTTGGCCACGTACTTGTGCGTGGTCGCGAATGTCGGTGGGCGGATGGCGAAGTCACGCGAGTTGAGGAGCTCGAGCACCGGAACGGACACCGTGCGCGGGGCCGGGAAGATCAGTCGCCGACCGATGTTCGCGCGGTAGTAGCGCACACCGGAATTCATGTCGCGACGCAGGGTGGGCCCGGTGTGCACCGCGTCGCGGGGGGTGCCGTCCATGAGGTGTAGGAACTCCCGCCAGACCCGCGGGTTTCCGAGAACCCCGAGGAACAGCCGCGGAGCCACCGGCAGGTGGAACAGGCCGATGTAGGTGGAGCTGATGGCCTGCGCGATCGAGTTGCGGATGTTGCGTGGCGTCGGGTGGGTGATGTTGTGGCGCAACAGCGCACCCACCTGATCGAGACTCGGGCCCGAGATCGAGGTGAACGACGCGATGGCCATCGAGGCGTCGCTGCGCGACACCGCCTCCCACGATTGGATGGAACCCCAGTCGTGCGCGACCACATGGACCTTGTCGTTTGGAGCGACGGCCTCGGCGACGGCGAACAGATCGTCGGCGAGATTCTCGATCCGGTAGGCGGACACGCCGTCCGGGCGGTCACTGCCGCCGATGCCGCGAGTGTCGTAGGCGAAGACCCGGGCATCCTGCGCCAGGTCGGCGGCGACCCCGTCCCACACCCGGTGGGTGTCGGGCCACCCGTGCACCAGCACGATCGTCGGCATCGCCGATTCATCGCGTGCGCCCCCGACGGCCTCGAAGAGAGCGAGGTTGACCTCACCGCTGCGGACCGTGCTGCGTTTCCATTCCACCGTCGAACTCCCGTCGGCCTCTCGATCAATGGAGGTAGACGTTACCAACGGTTACATGAAAAGCCAACGAATCCGGGGTTTGCGCTGATCAACCCCGAAATACCGGTGGTCAGGAAGGTGTCACTGCCGATACGACGCCAGGAAGTTGCCGATCCGTTCGATCGCCTCACCGAGCTCGCGGGCCCAGGGGAGCGTGACGATCCGGAAGTGGTTGTGGTCGTCGAGGTTGAATCCGGTGCCCTGGACCACCAGGATCTTCTCCTGCAGGAGGAGGTCCTGAACGAACAGTTCGTCGTTGTGGATCTCGTGGACCTCGGGATCGAGGCGAGGGAAGGCGTAGAGCGCGCCGGACGGCTTCACACAGCTCACGCCGGGGATCTCGTTGAGTTTCTGCCACGTCACGTTGCGCTGCTCGTAGAGCCGACCACCGGGGTTCACCAGGGCCTCGATGCTCTGATAGCCACCGAGCGCCACCTGGATGGCGTGTTGGCCGGGCACGTTGGCGCACAGGCGGGTGGACGCGAGGATGCCCAAACCCTCGATGAATCCCTTGGCGTGGTCTTTGGGTCCGGTGATGACCACCCACCCGGCCCGATAGCCGCACACGCGGTAGGCCTTGGACAGCCCGTTGAAGGTCAGGCACAGCAGGTCCGGGGCGAGCGAGGCGATGTTGGTGTGCACCGCGTCGTCGTAGAGGATCTTGTCGTAGATCTCGTCGGCCAGGATGAGCAGGGAATTGCGGCGGGCGACGTCGGCGAGTTGCTCGAGAACCTCGCGGGAGTAGACCGCACCGGTCGGGTTGTTCGGGTTGATGATCACGATCGCCTTGGTGCGCGGCGTGATCTTGGCCTCGATGTCGGCGATGTCCGGATTCCAGCCGTTGTCCTCGTCGCAGCGATAGTGCACCGCCGAGCCGCCGGAGAGTGCGGTCATCGCCGTCCACAGCGGGTAATCCGGCGCCGGGATCAGCACCTCGTCGCCGTCGTTCAGCAGCGCCTGCATCGTCATGGTGATCAGCTCGGACACGCCATTGCCGAGAATGACGTCGTCGACGTCGAAGTACGGGAAGTCGGGGATGAGTTCGTAGCGCGTGACCACCGCACGACGCGCGGACAGCACGCCGGCGGATTCGGAGTAGCCCTGTGAATACGGCAGGGCGTGGATCATGTCGCGCATGATGACGTCGGGCGCCTCGAACCCGAACAAAGCCGGGTTGCCGATGTTGAGCTTCATGATGCGGTGGCCCTCGGATTCCAGCCGCGCGGCATGCGCGTGTACCGGGCCCCTGATCTCGTAGCACACGTTCTGCAGCTTCTGCGACTGCTCCAGCGGCTTGAGGTTCTGATTCAGGTGGGATACATAAGGCCTACTCACGAGTTCAATTGTCGCAGCCGCAGGCAAATCGGTTTTTTTCGGGCGTCGACGTCGACGTTCTCAGCGCTCTCCCTGACGTTGACGGCGCTTTGTCTCGCACTGACAGCGCTCTCTCCGACGTTGACGGCGCTTTGTCTGACGTTAACGGCGCTCTCTCCGACGTTGACGGCGCTCAAGCAAGCGCTGTCAACGAGGAGGTGAGCGCTGTCAACGAGGAGGAGAGCGCTGTCAACGAGGAGAAGAGCGCTGTCAACGAAATCGGGCCCGTCCGATTCGGTGTGAATCGGACGGGCCCGATGGCAGATCTCGTGCAGTCAGGCCTCGTGCAGTCAGGCCCTGTGGCCGGGCCGCTTCTTGCCGGCGGCGATCCCGAAGCCCTTGGCCTTCGACGCACCGGTTTCGCCGAGGGTGCGCTCGTCGGGAGCCGAACCATTGCTCGACGGTGCCGGAGCGTCGTCGACGGGTTCACTCACGGCTGCCGGTTCCTCGACGGGTTCACTCACGGCTGCCGGTTCCTCGACGGGCTCACTCGGCTCCTCGGCCGGCTCACTCGGCGGCTCGGCGGGCGCCGCCTCGGCCGGTGCAGCGGCGGCAGGCTTGGCTGCCGGCTTGCCGATACCGCCGGGGCGCTTCTTGCCGGCGGACATGCCGAAGCCCTTGGCCTTGGCGGGCTTGTCCTCGGTGAGTGCACCTTCCGCGGGCGCAGTTGCCGATTCGGCGGACTCACTCACGGCCTCGGCTGCCGATTCGGCGACGGGCTCACTCGGTGCCTCGGCGGGCGCCGCGGAATCCTCGGCCGATGCGGCGGCGGCAGGCTTGGCTGCCGGCTTGCCGATACTGCCGGGACGCTTCTTGCCCGCGGACATACCGAAGCCCTTGGCCTTCGCCGGCTTCTCCTCGGTCACCGCGGCCGCACCTGCGGGCTCGGTCGACGCCTCGGCAGGTGCACTGGCCACCTCGGCCGGCTCACCTGAAGCCTCAGCGGGTGCCGCCGGCGCGGCTGCGGCGGCAGCACCGGGCTTCGCGCCCGGACGCTTCTTGCCCGCAGACATACCGAAGCCCTTGGCCTTCGCCGGCTTGTCCTCGGTCAGCGCGGCACTGCCGGCCGACTCGGTCGATGCCTGGGCGGGTGCTGAGGCTTCCTCCGCCGGCGCCGAAGTTGCCGCGGCGGACTTCTTGGCGCCCGGGCGCTTGGCTCCGCCCATGCCGAATCCCTTTGCGGCGGGCTTCTTCTCGGCCGCGGGCGCCTCAGCGGTGGCTTCCGCGGCTCCGGCCGACGCCGCCTCCGCCGGTGCGGCCTTGGCGGCGGCACCCGGCTTCTTGCCGCCCTTCATACCGAATCCCTTTGCGGCGGGCTTCTTTTCGGCAGGCGCCGACTCGGCGGGTGCCTCGGCCGGTGCGGCCTTGGCGGCGGCGCCGGGCTTCTTGCCGCCCTTCATGCCCAGACCGACCTTCGGCTTCGGCTTCGACCCGGCATCGGTCGTCGCCGCGGCAGCAGCGGCCGCGGGAACCTTCTCCTTCTCGGGTTCGGGTTCCGGCTCGGGGGCGGGCTTGCCGATTGGGCCGAGGAAGCGGCCACCGCGGGTCACCTCGGGGGCGCCGCGCTTGACCGACTCCAGCAGCAGCTGTGCGACGTCGACGACCTCGACCTTGCCCTCGTTCTCGGTGCCCGACGTCCGCGCGGTCACGCCGTCGGTGAGCATCACGCGGCAGAACGGGCAACCGGTGGCGACCTTCTGCGGCACGTCGCCACCGATGTCGGAGCCGAGTGTGTCCAGCGCCTCGTCCACCCGGTCGATGTTGATGCGCTTACCGATCTGCTCTTCCATCCACATCCGGGCGCCACCGGCGCCACAGCACATGGATCGTTCGCCGTGACGCGGCATCTCCCGCAAGTTCGAGCCGGACGCGGCCATCAGCTCACGCGGCGCGTCGTAGACCTGGTTGTGGCGACCCAGATAGCACGGATCGTGATAGGTGACGCCCTCGCCGAGCGGGGCGACCGGCACCAGACGCTTCTCCCGCACCATTCGGTTGAGGAGCTGGGTGTGGTGCACCACTTCGTATTTCGCGCCCAACTGCGGGTACTCGTTGCCCAGGGCGTTGAAGCAGTGCGCACAGGTGACGACGATCTTCTTGCGCTGCTGCGGCGCGGTCGAGAAGACCTCGTTCATCATCTCGATGTTCTGCTGGGCGAGCATCTGGAAGAGGAACTCGTTGCCCGCGCGGCGAGCCGAGTCTCCGGTACAGGTCTCGCCCTCGCCGAGGACCAGGAAGTTCACCGCGGCGATGTCGAGCAGTTCGGCGACGGCCTTGGTGGTCTTCTTCGCGCGGTCCTCGTACGCGCCGGCGCAGCCGACCCAGAAGAGGTACTCGAAGCCCTCGAAGGACTCGACGTCCTTACCGAACACCGGGATCTCGATGTCCATCTCGTCGATCCAGTTGGTCCGCGCCGAGGAGTTTTGACCCCACGGGTTGCCCTTGTTCTCGAGGTTCTTGAACATGCCGGCCAGCTCGGTCGGGAAGTCCGACTCGATGAGCACCTGGTAGCGGCGCATGTCGATGATGTGGTCGACGTGCTCGATGTCGACGGGGCACTGCTCGACGCAGGCGCCGCAGGTGGTGCAGCTCCACAGCGTCTCGGTGTCGATGACCGCACCGAGCTGCTCCGGGTCGAACGCGCCGTCATCGGAGGTGATGCCGTCGCCGCCCCCCATGAGCCCCTTGGACTCGCCGACCAGCTTGCGGGCGGCCTCGGCACGCGCGGCCTCCGGGATCTTTGCCAGCTTGGCCTCGTCGACGTTTCCGTCGGCGTCGACCAGGCCGACCTCGTCGCCGCCCATGTCGGTACGCCCACCGGCGATCAGATAGGGCGCCTTGGCCTGCGCGTGGTCGCGGAGCGACATGATGAGCAGCTTGGGCGACAACGGCTTACCGGTGTTCCACGCCGGGCACTGCGACTGGCAGCGACCACATTCGGTGCACGTGGTGAAGTCCAGCCAGGCCTTCCACGAGAAGTCCTCGGCCTTGCCCGCACCGAACGCGTCGACGTCGGGATCGGCGGTCTCCATGTCGAGGACCTTGCCGCGGCTCATCATCGGCTTGGCCGCACCGAGGGCGACGCCGCCGTCGGGCTGACGCTTGAGATAGATGTTGAAGAAGGCGGCAAAGCGGTGCCAGGCCACGCCCCAGTCGATGTGCGAGCCGACCACCGCGAGCCACACCATGCCGCTCATCAGCTTGATGACCGCGGCCCCGGTGACCCAGTACTCCGACGACCCCTCGAACAGCTGCGCGAAGTAGTGGGTGAAGAACGACGTCCAGATCGGCGGGTCTTCCAGGCCCGCCGAGATCTTGAAGGTCTTGACGAAGACCATGCCCAGGCCCTCGAGCAGCACGACCCATTCGACGAAGTAGGCGGCGCCGAACCGCGAACCCGAGAAACGGGAGATCCGCTCGGGCACACGGGGATGGTTGAGCTGGCGAATGATCATCAGCGTGACGATGCCGATGACCGTGCCGAGCCCGAGAACCTCGTCGGCGAAAATGTAGATGTTCCAGGAACCGATGATCGGCCAGTGGAAGTGCGGGTCGAAGATCTGACCGTAGGCCTCGAACCAGAAGATCGCGCCGATCAGGAAGCCGAACATCACCAGCCAGTGCGCCCAGCCGACAGTTCGGAACTTGACCATGCGGGTGTGGGCGACGAACTCCTTGAGCATCGTCCACAGGCGGGGGAGCACCGGAAAATACCGGCCGCTGTCGATGCGCTGGCCCTGGGCGATGGCACGCACCATGCGCCAGACTCCGCGCAGGAACAGCGCCCAACAGAACAGGCTGATGACCGCGGCAATCGTGCCGATGGTGATCGTCGTGGCATTCACGGCGTCCGGCCCCTCTCTGGTTGTCTTCAGACCCTCCGGCGCTGGCTGACGGGCGCGGGGTCAGACGTCTACTACAGGTAACCGTAATTGCTGGGGGTGAGGCAGCGCTGCCAAGGCTGACCTAAGTAACGCTCGGTCGGTTACCGGTGGTGTCAGACAGATGATACTTGTCAGTAACTTACTGTCCAGTCAGATAGTGGGTGGTGTGACGCGCGCGACCTTCTCCAGCTCGTCGAGCGCGGTATCGAGATGCGTGAGCAGCCGCTGCAGGCTGGGCAGCTCCTTGCGGGCGCCGATGAGCCCGAAATTGATGTGCTCGGCGGTCGAGGTCACGGTGATGTTCAGCGCCAACCCCTCCATCGCAACCGACACCGGATAGACCCCGTCGAGCCGGGCGCCGTTCCAGTACAGATTCCTGGTGGGTCCGGGGACGTTGCTGATGATGATGTTGAAGTTCGACGGTATGTGGCCGGCGAGGCCGGGGACGATCGTCAGCGCCAGAGGCGCCACCGCGGCCGCCCCGTACGCAAGGGCCTGCAACGGGGAGAGTCCGCGGATGACCTTCTTCGACTCGCGCATCGACCCGACCAACGTGGCCAGGCGGCGCTCGGGGTCCGGCTGATCGGTCGCCAGATTGGCCAGGATCGCGGTGACCGCATTGCCCTCGTGATCGTCACCTCCGATCCGGGTGGACACCGGCACGGCCGCGATCAGCGGTGCGGCCGGGAGTTCGTCGTGGTCGATGAGGTAGGACCGCAATGCCCCCGCGCACATGGCGGCCACCACGTCGTTGATGGTGATCTCCAGCTCGTCGGCGACGGCCCGCAGGCGAGCGGTCTCCCACTGCTGCGCCGCGAACCGTCGGGCGCTGCCGATCGAGACATCGAGCATCGTGCGGGGCGCGGGACTCACCGGGGAGGTGAAGCTGTCGTTGGACACGGTGTTCCAGGCGATCTTCGCTGCGGCCGGCGCGATTCCGGCGATCTGTCCCGCGACGTCGAGGGCTGCACCGGCGGCACCGAGAACGCCGGAGACGCTCAGCAGCGATGCGCCGGCGGGCTTGCGTGGACGCGACGAGACGGACGGAGCCCACGGTGACGTGCCATTGCGGTCGGCCGGATCGGGCGACAGGGTTCGCTCCAGCATGCGCAGCGCGGAGACGCCATCGAGGAGGGAGTGGTGGATCTTGGTGTAGAGCGCGACGCGGCCGTCTTCGAGACCCTCGATGATGTGCAATTCCCACATCGGCCGGTTGCGGTCGAGCAGGGCGCTGTGGTGCAGCGACACGTAGCGGAGCAACTCGCGGATGCGACCCGGTCGGGGCAGTACGGTCCGGCGTACGTGATAATCGAAATCGATCTCGTCGTCGTAGGACCAGGCCAGCAGCCCCATCAGCGCGACGGGCGTCGCGGGACGTTTGCGGAACAGCGAGCGCACCTCGGTGCACGCGCCGAAGCGGTCGATCATCTCCTCGGCGAGGTCGGCGGCGCTCTGCCCGTCGCGGGGGATGAACAACTGCAGCCCACCCACATGCATCGGTTGTTCACGGGTCTCGGCCATGAGGAACATCGATTCCGTGACCGGCATGTATGGCATGACGCCCCCTTCGACCCCTGATGAATCCCTGATGTGGGAGATCCTGCGGTGTGGGTCCCATCACAGTACCGCCGGACAGATCCGTGAGTGTACCGGTCCGTGGTGACCTCTACCGTGGTGCCCTGTGGGGATGCGAGCGGTGGCCGGACGGGCGTTCCTGATCGCCCTGATCGCCGTCGAACTCGTCATCACCCTGGCGGCGACCTGGGTCTACGTCTCCGCCCACGGGCGGGTCGTCGACGAGCGTGACATCGCCGCCGGCTCCACCGTCGTCGTCCTCGGGTCGCTGGTCGACGACGGGGAACCCGGCGACTATGTGCGGGGTCGCCTCGATACCGCACTGGAGCTATACCGGTCGGGGCGAGCGGATCGAATCATCAACTCCGGCAACGGGAATCCGGACGCAGGAGATGAACCGGCGGTGATGCGGGCCTACCTCGAGGGTCACGGCGTCCCGGCCGGGATCATCGTCGATGACCCCGCGGGATTCGACACCGCGGCGAGCTGCCGGCGGCTGCGTGACGAGTTCGACGTCGACGATCCGGTGATCGTCACCCAGGACTTTCACGTCTCGCGGGCCGTGGCGTTGTGCCGCAGCCTCGGAATCGATGCGACCGGGGTGGCCGCGCACTGCGACTGCTCGTGGCCGACCCTGCTGCGCAACCACTTTCGTGAGGCCGTGCTCGCGCGTCCGCGGGCATTGCTGACCGCCGTGGCCGGCTGACGGGTCTTACCGGCGCCGCAACGGCAGTCGCGGACGACCGGTCAGGTAGAGCGAACCGGGTAGGTGACGCAGCACCTCGACCAGCAGCAACGAACCGGCCAGGGTGGCGAGGTAGACGACCGCGGTACCCCAGGGCTGGCCCAGCGCCTCGAGGATGGCCGGGCGTCCGTCGACCTTCGGATAGAGGATGAAGAACAGCACCAGCACGTGGCACAGGAACACGCTGAACGAGCGGTTCGATGCGAACGAGACCGCCCGGGCGAACCGCGGGGTGAAGTCACGCCAATGCTCGCCCCAGTGGGCGGCGGCGGCATATAGGCACGTCATCGCCACGATCAGGAACGGGATCAGCGTCGGGAAGAATGCCGAGTCGTTGTCGTGGACCGGATGTCCCTGCACCTTCACGCCGTACAGGTAGACACCGACCGCGAATCCGCCGGTCAGCAGGAGGGCGCCGGCGAGCCACCAGGCCTTCCCCGACAGCCACTCCGCGATCTCCTCGCGGTGTACCGCGGCGATTGCGCCATAGAAGATGAAGAACTGATACGGGATGAACGTCGCGTAGTGATGCCACCAGTACGGCGCGACCGACGCGGGCGGTTCCCAATAGGTGATGATCAGCGTGATCGCGACCTGCACGGCCAGGCTGCCCGCGAGAAGCATGCGATGCCGGCCGACGGTGGCCCGCACCACCCACAGCACCAGCGGGAACAACAGGTAGACCTGCAGCATCACGAACAGGAAGTACATCTGGAACCCGGACAGACCCCACACGACGAGCTTGCCGAACTCGTTGAGGCTGGTCGGCACGTCCGACAGTCGGCCATTGGCCCACATCGCCTGGACCACCCAGTAGATGAGCGACCAGATCAGGTACGGGAAGATCACCAGCTTGATCCGGCGACGCCAGAAATCGAGCGTGGAGAAGTCCGCCTTGTCGAAGTTCTGGTACATCAGCACGAAGCCGGTGAGCGCGAAGAAGGTGTTGCGGGTGAAGTGCAGCAGCAGCGAGGTCGTGTTGACCGGCAGGCTGGTGAATTCGTTGGTGGTCTGGGTGAGGCAGTGGACGAAGATGACCAACGAGAAGGTCGTCGCCCGGATCAGGTCCACATGGTGCAGATAGGCCCGCCGAGTGCGGCCGGCGACGGCGGTGGCGACCGTCGATTGTGGAGCTGATGGCTGCACGCCGGTATCGGTCGCGCGCGTGACTGCGGTCGTCATACCCCTACTCTCGGACAACGGTGCGGGCGGCTGGCCCGTCGACCGCCGGTGTGCGGCGCTCCCCGCCCCGGAACCGGCGTCAGTGGAAGATCGGTCGCGTCGTCGCGATCGGCAGGGCGGTGATCCATCCGCAGCCGTGATCTATCCGTGATCTGACGTCAGGGTAGCAGCGCAACCTTGGCGTTCCCTGGGACGCATCTGCCAGACCGTCCCAGGGGTGAAAAACCTCACAATCGCCACGATCCAGACATTCCTCGGGTCGATGCCCGCCGCGGCGGTCCCATGTCGACGATGCAACTTCGGTGAACGTAATCCTGTCGCCTCGATCGGCAACCCGGCACCCTGACTCGCACCGCCCACCCGTGCGAGTTCGTATCCCGGGCACCACACATGACCAGCGCGACGCCAGTCGCAGGAGAGGACAACAACCATGGCCGAACAACCCACGAAGTCGGTGGCAATCGTCGGAGCCGGGCTGGCCGGCACGAGTGCCGCACTCGGCTTCCTCGACGCCGGATTCGACGTCACCCTCTACTCCGATCGGGATCGCGCGTCACTGCGCGACAAGGTCCCGCCGACCGGCGTCGGCGTGCTGTTCGGCAAGTCCCGCGAGTGGGACGCCGAGATCATCGACGATCTCTACCAGGTGGGCAATACGACCGGCATCAGCGTGCGCCTGCACTCCGGCAGCGGTGACGAGCGCGCCGACGTCCTCGAGTTCAATCCCGACTACGGCTATGTCGCACAGGCGGTGGATCTGCGTCTGCGCGCCGACGACCGGCTCGGCCGCTTCCTGGACCGCGGCGGCCGGTTCGACGTTGGGCATGTCGACACCGCTCGTCTCGACGAGATCGCCGGCTCGCACGATCTGACCCTGGTGGCCACCGGCAAGGGTGGTCTGTCGGCGCTGTTCGGGGTGGACGAGTCCCGGACGCACTACCGTGAGCCGCAGCGCCGGCTGCTGCAGGTGACCCTCGAGGGCGTCGATCACGGCCCGGACACCTTCGGCTACCGCAGCCGGGAAGGCGGGGCGCATTCGCTGTTCAACCTCGACAGTGAGAATGGTGAGATCTTCGTCGGTCCGTTCCTGCACAAGGACGCCGGCGCGACCTGGTCGATCATCGTCTTCGCCAAGACCGACGGTGCGTGGGCACCGAAGATCGACAATGTGGTCGACGCCCAGTCGGCGCGTCAGGCCGTCGTCGACATCTTCACCGAGTTCTTCCCCAAGGACGCCCCGGTGGTGTCGTCGCTGCGGGTCATCGACTCCGATCCGTACTCCTGGCTGACCGGCGCGGTCACCCCGACCGTGCGTCATGCGGTGGGCCGCACGGCGAGTGGGCATGCGGTCGGCGCGATCGGCGACACCGCCATCGCCGTCGACCCGGTGGCCGGCCAGGGTGCGCAGAACACCCTGATCCAGGTCGCCGAACTGGTCAAGGCGGCACGTGCCCGACTGGCCGCCGATCCGAACGCGACGTTCGACGCCCAGTGGCTACATGACGAGTTCGAAAAGCATTGGGAGCGTCGCGGTCACGCCTCGGTCGAGGTGACGCGTCTCTACCTGGGCGACCCGGACTACGCCACCCACCTGGAACTGTCGTTCCCGGCGGCCGCGGTGAACACCGACATCGCCTCGGCGTTGTTCGGGTTGCTGTCGGAACCGAATCCGCTTCTGTCCCTGCGTACCCGCGACGATGTGGTGGGATTCATCTCGGCGGTGGCCGGTGAACCCGCCGATGATGTGCTGGCACGTTTCGTTCCGGCCGGACAGTTCTCGGCGGCACCGTCCCGGGAGTCGGTGTCGGTCTGACCCGGGTCCGTGCGATGAGCGGCATCGGCCGGCGGGGTGTGTCCTCGCCGGCCGTTGTGTTGTCAGCGTCCTCCGGGGGGCGGTGTCGTTCGGGCCGGTCGGCCCTGGTGGGTGGTCCCCACTTCGGTTGTCGCGTCGACGATTTCGTCGAGGAGTTGCGGGAAGGTGGCCGAGGTGGTGCGCACGATCGATGAATGTGTCTGTCCGGCAAGCACAACCACCTCCGCGTGGCCACCATCTGCGTGGACCGCGGACGCATAAGCGTAGGTCAGCAGCGCCGGAACGGTGGTGTCACGCGAACCTACGACGGCGATGATCGGAACCGACGGATCGATGTTCTGGATCGGATCGACCGCAGCGAAATGCCCGGGCACCTGGGCGGCGGTACCCCCGAGAACGGTGATCGGGTTGCGGTCCCCGAGCCGCACCGCGCGACGGAGGTCCAATGGTCCGGAGATGGAGACGGCCAGGGCCGGACGGTATTTCGGTGGCCCGGACGGATCGCCGGGGAGTGGGCGGCGCCGGGTTGCCGACCACACGGCGAGTTGTGCGCCGGCGGAGTGCCCGACCACCACCGAGCGTCGCGGATCGATACGTGGGAATCGCTGCGCCAGAGCGGGAATCGTGTCCATGGCGGCGGCGATGTCGCTGAAGGTGGTGGGCCAGCCGCCGCCACGGCCGACCCGGCGGTACTCGATGTTCAGCACCGCCAGGTCGCGGTCGGCGAGCGCGACCGCGAACGCGGTGAAACTGGCCGCACCGACACGGCTCTTCCACGCGCCACCGTGGATGAGGATGACCAGCGGGATGCGTCCGGGGTGCGTCGCGGTGGGCAGGTAGAGGTCCATGTAGTTTTGCTGCGGGTCGGCGACGCCATCGGTCACCGGGTAGTCGATGCGATCCACCGACATGTACGGCGTCGATGCCATCACCGATGGTGCCGGGGGTCCGGCCATACCGGTCTGTCCCGACGAGGCGGACACTCCCAGGGTGAGCGCCACGACGCCGAGCACACCCGCCGTCAGCACCCGAGCCCGCGCGGTCCGACGACGCCGAGCGGACGCATGCACCGGAGCCACCCGTCCATTGTGCGGGCTGTTGGTGGAGCACGCTTCGTGACCGGGCGCCGGCATGTGAGGATGTGGTCCGAGCCGAACACAGGAGGTCCGACGATGGCGCGCAACGGATGGGGGCTTGCCGATGCACCCTCGCAACGCGGGCGTGTGGTGGTGGTGACCGGCGCCAACTCCGGCATCGGACTGGAAACCGCTCGGCAGTTCGCGCTGCTCGGTGCGCACGTGGTCTTGGCCTGCCGCAATCCGCGGTCTGCCGCCGCCGCGCGTGACGACATCGCGGCGACCGTGCCCGGAGCGCACCTCGACACCGTCGGACTGGACCTCAGTGACCTGTCGTCGGTGCGTGACTGCGCCGACACCCTCATCGCCGACTACCCGGTGATCGACGTCCTCGTCAACAATGCGGGCCTCATGCGGCAACGTCGGGAACTCACCGTCGACGGTTTCGAGATGGACTTCGGAACGAACTTTCTCGGGCACTTCGCGCTCACCGGCCACCTCCTCGGTGCGTTGCGCAGCGCGCCCGCGGCGCGCATCGTCACCGTCGCCTCCAAGGTGTACAAGGCGGGCCTCATCGACTTCGACGACCTCACCATGGAGCACGGGTTCTCGGCGGCACGGGCATACGCCCGCGCCAAGTTCGCGCAACTGGTGTTCGCGGTGGAGTTGCAGCGGCGACTGTCGCGCAGTGCGGGGTCGCCGATCTCGGTGGCCGCCCATCCCGGCGCCACCCAGTCGGGTGTGATGCGGGATCAGGCCGCAACTGTGCGGTGGCTGTTCACGACCCCGTCGTTGCGGTGGCTCCGCCGCACCTTCATCATGGAAACCCCTGGTGGTGCCCTGATCTCTCTGCGCGCGGCCACCGATCCCGGGGTTCTGGGCGGTCAGTACTACGGCCCACGCGGACCGTTCGAGTTCAGTGGTCCGCCCGTCCAGGTGACGCTGACCGACAAGGCCACCGATCCCGTTCTCGGACAGCAGCTCTGGGACACCGCGGGGAAGCTGACCGGGGTGGATTTCAGGTTGTAGGCGGTGAACCGACCCACAATCGGGTTGGACGATCGCGGCCCACGCCCTCGGCATTGGCCCTACCATCACGGACAATGACTCGCACAGCTGCTTTCGTCCGGATCGTGATCGCGTACGTCCTGGCGATCGGGGTGGGCCTGATCTGGCTGATCTGGGGACCCGGCACCGGCATGCGGTGGCTGGATTCGCTGATCGCCGATGTACTCGCCACCCTGGTGATCTTCGGTTTCAGTCGGCTCCACCACAATTCGAGCTTCTACGACGCGTACTGGAGTGTCATCCCACCTCTGCTGGTCATCTGGTGGTGGGTCCGGGGTGACACCGGAATCGGGGCGTGGCATTGCTGGGCGATCGTCGGTGTCGTCACGATCTGGGCGGTGCGACTGACGATCAACTGGATTCGGACGTTCCCGGGTCTGCATCACGAGGACTGGCGGTACCCGATGCTGCGCGGGCGCGCCGGTCGTGCCGAGTTCGTCGTCGACCTCACGGCCATCCATCTGGTCCCGACCCTGCAGGTATTCGTCGCTCTGATGCCGGTGTACGTCGCCGTCTGGGAGCCCGACGTGCGGCTGCCGTGGCTGGTCGTCGTCGCCACGGTGGTCGGACTCGGCGCGGTGGCCCTGGAAACACTGGCCGATCGGCAACTGCGTGTGTTCACCGCGGACGCGGAGCCCGGCGCGGTGATGGATCGAGGCGTGTGGTCGTGGTCGCGGCACCCGAACTACTTCGGTGAGTTCGGTTTCTGGTTCTCGTTGGCCCTCTTCGGAATCGCCGCTGTTCCCGGCGACGCATGGTGGATGTTCGTCGGTGCGGTGGTGATGCTGGCCATGTTCCTCGGTGCGAGCATCCCGATGATGGAGCAGCGCAGCCTCGAGCGGCGCCCTGCCTACGCCGAGGTGATGGCGCGGGTGTCGATGTTCGTTCCGCGCCCGCCGCGGCCGGCACGCGTCGCAGGCCGATGACACGACCTCGGGTCGTCATCGCGGGGATGGGAGACACCGGCACGCTCACCGCCATTGCGCTGTCGCGTCACGTCGACGTCGTCGGCATCTCGCCGACCGACGCACTGATCAGTGGTCAGGAACTCGGTCTGCGACTGGCCCGGCCGGATGTCTGGGCCGGCGAGTACGCGCTGCCGTATCGGAACTACCGCAAGCTCGATGAGGTTCGAATCATCAAGGGCCGCATACTCGGTGCCGACCTGGACCGACGGACGGTCACCGTCGACACCGCCGCCGGCGGCACGCTGACCGAGCCGTACGACGCCCTCGTGATCGCCACCGGCGTACGCAACGGATTCTGGCGCACCACCGACCTCCGGTCCACTGCCGCGGTGCGCGATGACCTGGCCGCGCACCACCGTCGGATCGCGGAGGCGACGTCGGTGATCGTCGTCGGCGGGGGAGCCTCGGCGGTGAGCGCCGCGAGCAACATCGCGACGCGCTTCCCGACCATCCGCGTCGACCTCTTCTTCCCCGCGGAAACACCGCTGCGGCAGCATCATCGACGCGTCTGGACCACGGTACGACGACGCCTCGAGACCGCCGGGGTGCGGCTGCACCCCGGTCACCGGGCCGAACTCACCGGCGTCGACACCGACGACATCGGTACCGGACGGGTCCGCTGGAGCACCGGACAACCCGACGCCGAGGCCGACGTCATCATCTGGGCGGTCGGCGCATCCACGCCGAACACCGGGTGGGTGCCGGCGGAGATCCTCGACGACCGCGGATTCGTCACCGTCACACCACGATTACAGATCCCGGATCATCCGGAGGTGTTCGCCGTCGGCGACGTGGCGGCCACCGATCCGCTGCGGTCGTCGGCACGCAACCGCGCCGACCGCCTCGTCGCCCGCAATGTGCGTGCTCATCTGGCCGGACGGCGGCTGCGTTCCTACCGGCCGCCGCGTCGTCGCTGGGGATCGGTGATCGGACCCCAGGCCGATGGGCTGCAGGTGTTCGCCCCGAACGGCCGTGCGTTCCGATTCCCGGCGTGGTCGGTGCGGACCGTCCTGTGGCCGATCATCGTGCGCCGAGGCATCTATCGGGGTGTGCGAGATCGACCAGGCGTGTGGGAGGCGAGCCCACCCGACGAGGATTGACACCTGTACGCTCGGATTCGGTACCGCCGAGAGAGGGAGGATCTCACCATGGTCGACAACGTTCTGTGGGATGCCATTGCGTCCAACGACTCTGTGCTCGACGCCCTGCTGTTCATCTTCAGTGGCGTGAAGTAGTAGTCCGATACCGACGACGCCCCGATCTCCGAGATCGGGGCGTCGTCGTGTCGGGAGCACGGACATCTTCTCCAACGGGAGGTGTCAGAGAGCGAAACGTCCGGCGAACGCACGCAACGGCAGGTCCGTGCTGGTGATGATGCCGGGTCGGGCGGCGACCACCGACCGGAGGGAGTTCAGCGCCGGCATGCCTGTCACGGTCATGCCGATCGACGCGAAGTTCTCGGGTTTGGACAGATCGACGCCCGGCCGCGGGAAGATCATGTGCTTGCTGTAGATGCTGGGATCGCCGGTGACCTGGGTGATGTAGCAGGACTTGATGTCCCACGCCGGATCTGTGTGCGGGGTCATCTGCCATTCGAGGTGCGACTCGATCCGTGCAACGCCGTCGACCATCCCCCGGTAGGAGATGTAGTTGGCGCCGAGCGAACCCTTGGGCAGTTGGTACCAGCCCAGATCGATGTCCTTGGTACAGGCCCCGAGTTCGTAGTTGAAGGTCACCTCGTCGAGTTCGAGATCGAATGCGTCCGCCATCAGATACACCGAGTCGGCGAACACCGCCGTGTATTTGTGCAGCGACTCCGGAATCGACGGATCATCCACGGAGCGTCCGTATCCGACCTCCTTCCACGTCTCCACCGAGTGATGGCAGGACACGTCCACCGACTCGATGACGGTCACGTTCTGGATCTCGGCGACGTCGGCGGTGTGCACGATGCCGAGGATCTGATTCAGTCCCGGGTTCATCCCGGTGCCGTAGAACGTGGAACAGCCTCGCTCGCAGGCCGATTGGATGACCTCGCTGACCTTCCGGCCGGACGGGTGCGACCAGTTGGTGTCGCGGTGATAGCCGGTGATCCAGTCCGCGGTCGTGACGACGTTGATGCCGGCCTCCAACACGCGCTCGTAGAGTGCCTCATCGGGGAAGACGCCGTGGAAGGTCAACACGTCGGGTTCGGCGGCGATGATCTCCTCGACGGTCCCCGTCGCGGTCACACCGATCGGGTCCAGACCGACGATCTCACCGGCGTCCCGGCCGATCTTGTCGGCGGTGTAACAGTGCAACCCGACGAGTTCGAGATCGGGGTGCCGCTGAATCCGACCGATCGTCTCGGTGCCGAGATTGCCTGTGGCAACCTGGAATACCCGAATCTTGGTGTCGCTGCTCATGAACGTGTGACCTCTCTTCGGTGAGTAAGGCGTCAGGCCGACGCGGACACGGCCGAGGGATGCAGCGGGACGATTGCCCCGCTGTGTGGGCAAGCGGGATCGAGATCGATGGGCACAGCGTCGTCGGGATAGAACTGGCGCGCCCACTCCCGCAGTGCGGTGAATCCGCGGAACTCCCTGCGGGACAGCGCCGGTGGATCGGAGTACCGCTGGTGTGACCAGATCTCGACGTCCGCGGCGAACTGCTCGATCACCAGATCCGCCATCGCCCGGCCGTAGTCGGTCATGTCGTCGGCGTCCTCCTCGCCGGGTTTGCGTCCGATCCACACGGTGAATCGGACGTCGCAGGTCGCATCGTCGACGGGGGTGACCGCGGGCATGGTGCGGTTGGAGATCATCCCCCACGACTTGGTGACCGAGCAGCCGAGGCCGGCGTTGATGGAATACACTCCGCTACCGGCGGTTTCGAGGGTCTTGCCCGCTTCGAAGGCGATGGTGAAGTCGACGTAGGAGACCGGTCCGTCGAAGTCGTGCCGGGTGAACTCCGGCATGAACGGGGTGCCGTGCACGAAGGTGAAGTGCGCGAAGTCGACGCCGTTCTCGAGAACGTACTGCGGGTGTAGTTCCACCCCTCGCCAGCAGCGGATGGCGGCCGGCACCGGCCGGTAGTAGAGCCGGGCCGCCTCGGCGTCGTCGCCGAAACCGGCGAACACGTCAGGGACATCGAAATACGGTGCGCGGCCGTGCTTGTCGTGCCAGATCCACACCGACTCGTTGCGTTCGACCACCGGATAACTCCGGATGCGCCGGCCTTTGTTTGGTCGCTTCTCGTAGGGGATGCAGACGTTGCGGCCCTCGCTGTTCCACTGCCATCCGTGAAAGGGGCACTGCAGATTCTCGCCGTGTACGGTACCGCCGTAGCCGAGGTGGGCGCCGAGGTGTTCGCAGTAGGCGTCGAAGACCGACAACCGGCCGGAGGCCGATCGCCACGCCACCATGTCGCGGCCGAAGTAGGTCATCCGGTGGACCTGGCCGACCGCGATCTCGTTCGACCACGCCACCTGGAACCATCCGGTGGGCTCCATGGACAGGGGTGTCTTGGTCACTGGTGGTGTTCCCTTCGATGACCGCGGCGGGGGCTGATGTCGCACGCTCTGGTCAGAAAGGTAGAACCCTCTGCGAAAAAATACAAGAGGGTTCTATGAAAAGGGGGAGTGCTGGGTACGATGCCCGGTATGGCAGAAGCCGAGGTGAGTGCCCGACGCCCCAACAGGCGGGGGCAGGCGACGCGCGACGCGATGCTCGACGCCGCGGTCACCTCGTTGGCCTCGGGGGATCCGGGTTCGGTGTCGGGCAATCGGATCGCCAAGGACATCGGGGCCACCTGGGGGGCGATCAAATATCAGTTCGGCGACATCGACGGCCTGTGGGCGGCGGTGCTGCGCCGCACCGCCGAACGCCGCGGCAACCTCCCGGTCCGCGACGTCCCGCCCGGCACCCCGATCGCCGATCGTGTGCACGCCGTCGTCGACCTCATGTACGAGGGGCTGACCGCGCCGGATTCCCGGGCGATCGAGACACTGCGAGCGGCGCTGCCGCGGGATGCGGCCGAACTCGAACGGCTCTACCCGCAGACGGCAGCGGAGTTCGCGTCGTGGTCACCGTCGTGGAATGAGGCGTGCCAGCGACTTTTCGGTGATCTCGGCGTCGATCCCGCCCGGGTGCACGAGGTGGCCGAGTTACTGCCGGGCGCGGTGCGCGGGCTGGTCTCGGAAAAGCAGCTCGGCAGTTACAGTGACCTCGACGTCGCCCGCAGGGGACTGGCCAACGCGATCGCGGCCTACCTGGACCCGTCTGCCCCGAACGCGCCGGGCACGGACCGGCCCTGAGCGTCGCAGGTCATCGGCCGGTCACTCGGCGGCGGCGACCTGCGCGCGCACCTCGTCCATGTCGAGTCCCTCGACGGCGCTGATCAACTGCTCGAGTTGCGGGGCCATCAGGGCGCCGGCCTGGTTGAAGACCATGATGCCGTCGCGGAAGGCCATCAGCGTCGGGATCGAGCGAATGCCGAACCCGCCGGCCAGCTCCTGCTGCGCCTCGGTGTCGACCTTGCCGAACACGATGTTCGGGTGGGCTTCGGCCGCCTTCTCGAAGACGGGCGCGAACATGCGGCACGGGCCGCACCAGCCGGCCCAGAAGTCGAGGAGGACGATGCCCTCGGCGTCGACGGTCTCGGAGAAGTTCTCCATGGTGATCTCACGTGTACTCATGGGACGTTCAATGATGGGTGGTGCCGACATATTCCCTGATCCAATACCCTGTGGGGTATACGACATCAGTCATCGGGAAGACCGAGTGCGTGCCGTGCGGCCGTGATCTCGGCGACGACCCGGACGTCGTCCCACCCCAACTCCGCTCCGGCGAGGCGCGCCATCTCGGCGAGGTCGTCGTCGGTGGGCGGTGCCGCGGTGCCGATGCCGGTGCGGCGGATCAGCAGATCGGTCAACGACCGCGCCGATTCGTGCCTGGCGGAATGTACGAGGGCGGCCAGCGGGATGCCGTCATGGGTCACCGCGCGGGCCAACTCGGGCCGCTCGTCGGCGAGTCCGATCACCGCGGGCGCGTCGCTGCCGTAGATCTCCTCGACGATGGCGACGGATGTCGCGTCCAGGGCGGTGCTCGTCAACGCCGGACGCCGGGTGCCCTCGCATCCGACGAGGAGGCGGGTGGCGGTGGTGCTCGGCGAGACCGACAATCCCGCACCACGGGCCAAGGAATCGACCGCCTTCTGCGCGAAGGCGCGGGAATTGGTGTACTTCCCGCCGGTGGCGGAGACGATCCCGGCCATCCCCTGCTTGGCGTGATCGACGAGTTCGGATGCGCGACTGGCGTTGTAGGTGTCCTCGCCGGCCTGCTCGGTCAGCGGGCGCAGCCCACCATAGGCGGTGATCACGTCGTCGATGTCGAGGTGTACCGGCACCATCGACGCCTCGTTGATGGCCGAGATGAACTTCACCACGGCCGCCCGGGTGAGCCGCCACTCGTCGACCGCGCCGTGGTACGGCGTCTCGGTGGGACCGACCAACGACAGTCCGCGCCACGGTGCGAAGCTGAAATGTCGGTGGCCGGACACCGTCAGCACCATCGTCGGCGACAACTCGCGGGTGACCAGGTAGATGCCCTCGGATCGCACCGTCGGTTCCGGTCCGGTGAGTTGTTTGGTGATCGGACTCGCGGCCAGCACGTCACGAGCCCACGGACCCGTCGCATTGACCGTGACGCGCGCCCGGACCTCACCCACCCGACCCGAAAGATGATCGCGCACATGGGCTCCGACGACACGCCCGGCGCCACCGATGATCGTCTCCACACCGACACCGTTGGCCACGAGTGCGCCGTGAGCGGCGGCGCTGCGCAGGAAGGCCAGGGTGAGTCGTTCCGGGAACGCCATCATCGCGTCGTGGAAGAGGGCGCCGGAGTCCAGGCTGGGCAATCCCCGGGCCACCAGGGCGTCGTGGCTCAGAATGCGGTGTCGGGGAATGTGTTTGGTGGGGTCGGCGATGCGGTTGCGGTCCGCGGACAAAAGGTCATAGGCGGTCAGCCCGGCGCGTTCGACGATCCCCGGATCCGGGAGCACCATTCCGATCGGGCTGACCAGGTTGGGGGCGATCGACATCAGCGTGCGCCGCTCGGCCAGGGATTCCCGCACCAGGCGCACGTCGAACTGCTTGAGATAGCGCAGCCCACCGTGGATCAGTTTCCCGGTGGCCGCCGACGTCGCGCCGCCGAAGTCGTCGCGTTCGACCACCGCCACCTCCAGACCGCGGCTCGCGGCCTCGTACGCCACGGCCGCTCCGGTGATCCCGCCGCCGATCACCAGCACGTCGACTGTGGTTGTGCCACCACCGAACTCGGTGCGGTGCAGGGTCGTGGTCGCCATCGTGTCAGTGCTCCTCGATGTCGGCGCGGATTCGCCGCAGGAGATCGTCGCGTTCGCTCTCGACGTCGAGCCGGCCGAGCCGCAGGACACGCACCGCGATCATCCACGGGTCGATATCGGCGGTACCGATCCCGGATAGTTTCTGGTACTCGGCGAGATACAAGTGCAGCATCACCCGGCGAACGCTTTGGTAGACAACGCGTTGCAGGGCGGAGATACCCGGGAAAAGTTCGGCCTCGGTGAACAGCAGTCGCGTCGCCGCGACATCGGTGGCGGGCACGCCCGCGGCGGTGGACTGCCAGTCGATGGTGGCCAGACCACCGTCGTGCTCGAAGACGTTGAGCGGGTGAAAATCCAGGTGCAGCACCGAATTCCCACCGGGTAGCGCCCTGATCCGGCGGCGCACCGCGGCCCGTTCCTGCTCGGTCAGCGCCGAGAGTGGTTCGGAATCCAGCAGATCGACGGCCACCTCCCGGATGTCGGTGAACGCGGTGCTGCGGTGGGAATGAATCCGCACGTGCTCGCGGGCCAGCGACCGCGCGACGGCCGGGATCCGATACGGGCGCCGCTCGGCGACGGTGGTGAGCGGATCGCCGGCGACCCGGTCGAAGATGATGCCGACCCGCGCGTCGTCGAGGAGGAGCTTGCCGTGACAGGCGATCGGCGTGATCCCGAGGGTGTGCACCTCGATCGAGTCGTGCACCTCCTTGTCGATGGCCGCGACCGCGGTGTCGGTTCGGGAATCGCGGAAGACCTTGATTACCTTGGCTTCTCCCCAGGCATAGATGTCGCTGGTACGACCGGTGGCAATCGGACGGCCCAGTTGATGACTCATGGTGTGTCCTTCTGCCCGTAGCGGATGAGCAGGGCGTGCTCGATCACCGCGAGCTGCTGCGCGTCGTCCAGCGTGCGGGGGGTTCCGAGGGCGTGGGCGTGCCAATACAACTCGCAGAGCCATTCCAGCAGCGCGGCGTTGTCGACGGCCTTGTCGAGATCGTTGCCCAGAGCGACGGCGCCGTGATTGGCCATCAGTGCGCCCAGCCGGCCCTCGAGTGCGGAGTGCACCGCCGCGGCGAGTGCCTCGGTGCCGAAGGTCTCGAACGGGGCCACACGCAGGGAGCCGCCGAGTCCGAGCTGCTGATAGTGGATGACCGGCAACTCGTCGCACACCACCGCGACCGCGGTCGCGAACCGCGAATGGGTGTGCACGACCGCGTTGATCCCGGTGAACTGCGGCTGCCGGTAGACGCCGAGATGGAGTTCGATCTCCGAGGAGGGCCGGTGATTGCCGGCCACGATGTCGCCGGTGAGGTTCACCACGGTGACGTCGTCGACGCCGGCCTCACCGAGGACGGTGCCGGATGCGGTGATGGCGACCAGATCGCCGTCACGGGCGCTGACGTTGCCGGCCGAGCCGATGAAAAGGCCGAGGTCGCCGAGGTGCCGCGACGCTGCGGCCACGTGCGCGCACAGGGTGCGGGTGGAATCGGATATCACTCGTTCACCCTCGGTGGTTGCGAAATCAAAGTCAAGTCTGGTTTCACGTCGTGCGCATCTCACTGGATAGGATCACCAGGATGTCTCACCCGTCGTCCGATGACTCCGTAGGTACCGATCTCGATTCGGTGCCACTGCGTCGAGTCCCCACCCAGACGCGGTCGCGGGAAAAGGTCAGCCGCGCCCTGGTCGCCGCCGACGTGATCGCACGCCGCGACGGCGTGGAAGCGCTCACCCTGACCCGCGTTGCCGAGGAGGCCGGACTGTCGGTCGGGGCGTTGCACCAATACCTCCCGGATCGCGAGGCCATCGTCGCTGCGCTCGTCGCCCGCTACCACGAACGCATCGAGGCGCAGATGGACGCGATCATCGATCGCGTCGAGGTGGGCGCGGTCGACGATCCGGTGCGCGAGGTGATCGGCCGGATCGCGCAGATCTACACCGAGGAACGCAGTGTTCGCCTGGTTCGCGCGATGGGTGCGGTGGCCGCCGACGGCGGGCGCGCCCACAAGGCGCGGATGGTGGAGAAGCTGCGCGAACTGATGTTCCGCTGCGGCATGCCCGGGACCGCCATGGCCGTCGTGCGGATTGTCTTCGCCTCCGCCGATGCGGTGATGCACGAGGCGTTCGCCGGCGACGAACCCGACGCCGCGCTGCTCGCCGAACTCGAGACGATGCTGCGCGCCTACCTCGATCAGCGGTGACGGGCCACCGACCTCAGCGTTGATGACCCGACTCCCCGACGATCTCCAGCGCCGACAACCCGACCATCAGCGCGCGTAACCCCAACAGGAGACCCTCGAGATCCTCCCCGCCGGGATCGGCGATCCGATGCAGGGAGAATCCGTCGATCATCGCGAGCATGGCGTGGGCGGCGAGGGGATTGTGCACCCCACCGGCCCTCAGCGCCCGGCCGGCGACGTCGCGTGTCGCGTTGATGATGTCGACGACGCGTTCGCGCAGTTCGGGTTTGCGCGAGGCATAGAGGTAGATCTCGAACTGTGCGATGGTGTGCGGATCGTCCTCGTTGCGGATGAAGTCGACGAAGCTGTCGATCAGTCGCCGCGTCGACGAGCCCTCGCCGACCGCTCCCTCGAGCGCGCCGAGCCGGGCGACCTCGCGATCCATCGCCTCCGACACCGCCTCACCCATCAACTCGTCGATGGATTCGAAGAAGTAGCTCGTCGACGAGGCGGGCAGGCCCGCGGCGGCGGCCACCGCGCGGTGTGTCACCGCCGCGAGTCCCTGCTCGGCCATGATCTCGATGGTCGCATCGAGGAGTTTCTGCCGGCGCTGGCGGCTGCGTTCGCGGACGCCCCGCTCACTGGTCGGGTTGGCGCTCATCGGCGTAAGTCGTTGGTGCGGGCACTCGGCGCTATCTCTCCGTGGGTGTGGGGTGGGTGAGGTGGGCTCTGAAGATCATTTCACCGGCACTCCGGCCGCCGGCCGCCAACGGGTGGACTCGAGCCGGCGGACCGCCGGGATGACCGCGACGAGTCCGGCGGCGGGAATCAGGAAGGCCAGGCCGATCCCCGATCCGGACGCGACGGCACCGATCGTCACCGCCCCGAGGATCACGCCCACATAGTTGAACAGGTTGACTCGCGCGATCACCTCGTCGCGGCGGGCCGGCAGGATGCGCCCGGCCACCGCGAAGGTGACCGGGATCAGGATGCCGCCGGCAACACCCGCGATGGCCAGGCCGACGATGGCGCCTGCGAACGCGGGGACGGCGGCGATCACCGCGCATCCCGCGATGCCGATGGCCAGCGATACCCACGCCAGCCGGGTCACGCCGAAGCGAGTCTCGAGACGGTCGGTGACGAGTCGGGAACCCAGCGTGGTGACCTGATACATCGCGTAGCCCAGCGGCGCGAGGTTGGCCAGGTTGTCGAATGCGTTGGTGAGATAGACGGTGCTCCATGTCGCCACGGCGGAATCGAGCATGAAAATCGCCATCAGGGTCAGTCCCACCAGCCAGATGGATCGGCGCGGCATCGGGATTCGCCGCGGCTCATCGCCGGCGGTGAGGTCGGTGTTCTCGGCGGGCGAGGCCGCGCCGTGATGGTCGGGGTGGAGTTCGGGTGCGGCCTGTTCGCGGGACGGGTCAAGCCCCATCACCCCGAACACCGCCACCGCGATCTGCACGGCGGCGGCGGTCAACAGCGCCCCGACCGCACCCGCGGCCGTCGACAGGAATCCACTCATCGCTACGGCGCCCAGCGCCGCGGCAGCGGTGTACGCGGCGAAGAGCCGGCCCAGGTACGGGCTGCCGGTTCGGGCCTCGAGCATGGTGCCCTGGATGTTCTGGGCGGCGTCCATCGTCCCGAGCCCGATGCCGTAGATGACGACCGACGCCATGAAGATCGCGAACGCCGGCGCGAACGCCATGGACGCGATGGCCGCCGCCTGAACCGTCAGGGCCGCGCACACCGCCACGCGGCTGCCCCACCGCACCGAGATCAGGTCCGCGGCGATCGAACCGACGCCCGCCATCACGCAGGTTCCCAGCAGGATCAGGGCGACGCCTTGATCGTTGATGTCCCAGGTGTCCTGGAACGACGGCAACGCGGTCATGACCGCGGCGTAACCGAGGCCTTGTGCGGCGTATCCGCACGCGGCGGTCGCCTTGCGAACCCGCAGTGCGGGTTGCTGTCCGATGGCGTCGGACCCGGTGGGAGTGATCTGCATTCGAGGATCCTTCGTGGTCGTCGACTGATTGTCGCGCGTGTGTGCCGGCCTGTGCACCCGTGTCGGAATATGTGTGTTGCTGCGGGGTAAAACTCGGGATACGAACTCTGGACTGATGTCCTGTTATCTCCATTAGGGAGCCCGAGATCGAACAGGGCAAGAGCACCCGAACAGTGTTTACACTTCGGAAACCCGACGGCGTCGACGGCGACCTACCCTAATTCCTGAGCAACTGTCCAGACTTGATGGCACACTGTCTCCGACGCTCCGGACCACCTCCGTGGCCGACGACGATGAAGGGATCTCCATGTCCACTCCACCGACCGTCCTGGTCACCGGAGCGAGCTCCGGAATCGGCAAGGGCTTCGCCACCCGATACGCCCGGCAGGGCCACGACGTCGTGCTGGTGGCGCGGCGAGCCGACCGACTCGACGCGCTGGCCGTCGAGTTGTAGAACGCGCACTCCGTCACCGCCACCGTGGTACCGGCAGATCTGACCGACCCCACGGCAGCGGAGACAATCGGCGAGCACCTCGACCGCGAGGGCATCGCGGTCGGAATCCTGGTGAACTGCGCAGGTTTCGGTACCGCGGGCCCGTTCATCGAGGAAGACCCGGCCCGGCTGGCCGATGAGATCGCCGTCGACGTCGTCGCGCCGACACTGCTGACCCGCCGATTCTTGCCGTCGCTGGTGGCCGCGGGTACGCGGGGTGCGTTGATCATGGTGTCGAGCACCGCATCTCATCAGCCGGTGCCGAACATCGCGGTGTATGCCGCATGCAAGGCCTATGTCACCTCGCTCACCGCTGCGATCTGGAAAGAGCTGTCCGGCACCGGAGTACGCGTACTGGCTCTGTGCCCCGGGCCCACCGACACCGAATTCTTCGAGGCCGCCGGATCCGATCGGTTCAAGGTCGGACGGGTCGGCGCGATCGACGAGGTTCTCGACGCCGCGTTCGCGGCCCTCGATCGTGGCGGTGATCCCGTCGTGACCGTCGGACGGGGTAATCGCCTGCAGGCCCTCGCAGCCAAACTCGCCCCCCGTCGACTGACCTTGGCGGTCGGGGCCACCTCAACCACCCCCGCGGAATGACTTCGCCGGCAGAGAAAGCCGGCAGAGAAAGGCAGACTTCTCATGTTGCTCTACTTCGACGATCGAGTGCGCGCCTCGATCAACCTCGAGGCGGTGTTCGGCGCGCTGCCGACGCTCGCCGACCTGGTGGTCGAGGCGCGGACGATTCTGGCGCGACTGGACTCCGACGTCACGTTGACGCTGCGGGCACCGAGAGGACTCGGTGCTCGGTATACGTTCGGCCCCCACGGTATTCGTTCCGGCGGTGGCGCATCCGGTCCCAGCCTGTTCTTCACCTCCGCCGGGCACCTGAACGCGGTGGTCGACGGGGCGTCGCAGCCGATCCCGGTGACCGGGCCTCGCGGACTCCGCTTCCTCACCAAGGTGTTCACACCCCTCACCGAGCTGCTGTCGGAATACCTGCAGCCCGACGAGAGCCGGTTGAGCGATCCGCACTTCCGGGAGACCAGCACCCTGCTGATGCTGGAGGTGGTGGCCGGCGCGTTGTCGGTCGTCGCGAATCACGATGAGAGCGGCCGATTCTCGGCCGCACACATGCCCGACGGCAGAATCGACATGCAGATCGGCGAGGATCGGACCTACCGATTCGCCGTCGCCAACTCGGTGATGCGGCGCACCACGATCACCTCGTCGGCGCCGACCGCGGTGCTGCGCTTCGCCGACCTCGCCGTCGCCGGCGATGTCCTGAGCGGTCGCGAGAACTCGCTGTCGTGTGTCAGCGACGGCCGGATCTCGATGACCGGCCTCATTCCCCTCATCGACAACCTCAACCGCATCCTCGACCGAGTCGGGGCCTACCTCGGAGACCACGACCAATGACCGAGTCGACCATCACCGGCGGCGAAGAGCTCGCCGACCTCGAATCCTCGTCGGATACCTACAGTTACCGCAAGAGCAACGACGCCTTCGATCGTGCCGTCAAGGTGATTCCCGGCGGCATCTACGGTCACCTGTCGCCGACGGAGGGCATGCACATCCCGCGATCGGCGTTCCCGAAGTTCTCCGAACGCGCCGAGGGCACCCGATTCTGGGACCTCGACGGAAACGAGTTCATCGACTACATGTGCGGATACGGCCCCAACGTATTGGGCTACGGAGACCCGGATGTGGCTGCGGCCGCCAATGCGCAAGCAGCCAAAGAGGATACGGTTTCGGTACCGTCAGTCAAGCTGGTGGAGTTCGCCGAGCTGATGGTCGACACCGTTGCCAGCGCCGACTGGGCCTTCTTCGCGAAGAACGGCGGCGACGTCACCACGCTCGCCGTCATGACGGCACGAGCCGCGACCGCACGACGACGCATCGTGTTCTTCTCCGGCTACTACCACGGTGTGCATCCGTGGACGCAGAAACTCGACTACCCCGGGGTGCTGGCGCAGGACGTCGGCGGCAACATCGAGGTAGGATGGAACGACATCGAAGCTCTGCGTGCGGTATTCACCGAGAACCGTGGCGAGATCGCGGCGTTGATCGCGCAGCCGTACAAACACGGCAACTTCGCCGACAACGAACTGCCCAAGCCCGGCTATTGGGCCGAGGTCCGCAAGCTCTGCGACGAACACGGTGTGGTCCTCATCGTCGACGACGTCCGGGCCGGCTTCCGCCTCGATCTGGCCGGTAGTGACCACTTCTACGGATTCGAAGCCGACCTCATCTGCTTCTGCAAGGCAATCGCCAACGGATACAACGTCTCTGCACTGTGCGGCAAGGACAGTCTGCGCTCGGCGGTCAGCTCGATCACCTACACCGGCAGCTACTGGATGAGCGCCATCCCCTTCGCGGCCGGAATGGCCACCATCGAGAAACTGAAGGCCCTCGATGCACCGAAGCTCTTCCGCGAGTTGGGTACCGCCCTCACCGACGGCCTGGTCGACGTCGCCGCGTCGCACGGTCTGACACTCGTCGCCTCGGGGGAACCGGCACTGTTTTACCTGCGCATCGCCGACGACCCGTCACTCATGTTGCACCAGAGATGGATTGCCGAATGCGTCGAGCGAGGCGTCTTCCTGACCTCGCATCACAATCACTTCATCAACGCGTCTCTGACGCACGACGACATCACGCGAACCCTGGAGGTCGCCGACGCGGCGTTCACGGCGATCGTGTGACCTGATGGCGCCGGCCGCGGTCGGGGCGGCCGGCGCCATTCCCATCCGCTGGTGGCGTCGCCCATGGTGCGACCGGCGGGAGGGCTACTCCACCATCGGCATGGCGACCGATGTGTCCTTCAACGCGATTCCCGACGCACCCAGCTTGCGGGCTCCATCGACGAGTGCCGCGACGATGCGCGCGGCCCCCGCGTAGTCGAGGCCGTCGGGCGGGTGGATGTTGGAGATGCAATTGCGTTCGGAGTCACGGCGTCCCGGCTGTGGGCCGTAGGTCAGGTAGATGCCCAGACTGTCGGCCACCGACAGCCCGGGGCGTTCGCCGATGATGACGATCATGACCTCCACGCCCAGCGCCTCGCCGATGTGGTCGCCCAGTGCTACGCGTGCCTGGGTGGCGATCACGGGCGGTGCGACACTACGTTCTGGCGACACCGCCTCGACGATCGCGGCTGCCAAGGCGACGCCGTGGTCATCGATCGCGGTCGCCGACAGCCCGTCGGCCAACACGATGCCGATATCGGCTCCCGAATTCTGGACGGCGGCAAGGTCATCGGGTACCCGTCCCAGATCCGGGCGACGCAGGTACTCCGCGCGGTCGGTTGCGCGACTGGTCACCGTCACCGGTTCGCCGAGGCCCAGGCCGCGTAGGCCGTCGAGGATGGTGTCGGTGGACATGGGGGTGTGTACGGCGTCGCGGGCCGCTGCATGATCGGATTGGAACCTCAACACGTCCGAGGTGGACAGGGCGGAACCGCTGCGCTGTAAGCCGATACGGGCCTGGGTGAGGCGACGCATCGGATCCCACGGATCGTCGCCGAGCTCCCCGGACCGATCCGCGGGCACATCGCCGGTGCTCATGACGCCGCCAAGCCGCGCAGGGGAGAGGATGCCGGATCGAGCGGGACAACGCGACCCTGCTTGTCGGCCATGCCGATTCGCTGCATCCACGCCTCGAACTCGGGTGCGGCGCGCAGTCCCATCACCTCACGTAGGTAGAGCACGTCGTGAAACGACAGGCTCTGGTAGCCGAGCATGATGTCGTCGGCACCGGGGACGGTGATGACGAAGGAGACCCCGGCCAGCCCGAGCAGGCTCAGTAGCGTGTCCATGTCGTTCTGGTCGGCCTCGGCGTGATTGGTGTAGCAGACGTCGACACCCATCGGCAGTCCGAGGAGCTTGCCGCAGAAGTGATCCTCGAGCCCCGCGCGGATGATCTGCTTGCCGTCGAACAGATACTCGGGGCCGATGAACCCGACGACGGTGTTCACCAACAACGGGTCCAGCGCACGAGCCACCGCGTAGGCACGTGTCTCCAGAGTCTGCTGATCCACCGGACGGCCACCCGTTCCCAGATGTGCGCCAGCCGACAACGCCGATCCCTGTCCCGTCTCGAGGTACATGACGTTGTCGCCGACGGTGCCCCGCTTCAGCGATCGCCCGGCCTCGTTGGCCTCGGTCAGGATCGCCAGGTCGACACCGAAACCCCGGTTGGCGCCTTCGGTTCCGGCGATCGACTGGAACACCAGGTCGACGGGTGCGCCGTCCTCGATGAGCCCGATGGTGGTGGTGACATGAGAGAGCACACATGACTGCATCGGGATCTCGAAGCGTGTGCGCACCTCGTCGAGCAACTCCAGCAGCGTGGAGGTGGCCTGCGGGGAGTCGGTGGCCGGGTTGATTCCGACCACGGCGTCACCGCTGCCGAGCAGGAGCCCGTCGAGCATGCCCGCCGCGATACCGCGCGGATCGTCGGTGGGATGATTCGGTTGCAAACGGGTGGCCAGACGTCCCGGCAATCCGATCGTGGTGCGAAACGCCGAGGTGACCTCGATTCGTTTGCCGACCGCGATCAGATCCTGATTGCGCATCAGCTTGCTCACGGCCGCAACCATTTCCGGGGTCAGTCCGGGGGACACGGCGCGCAGGCGTTGCGCGCCACCGGGCGCGGTGACCTGCTCGAGCAGCCAGTCCCGGAACCCGCCGACGGTCAGATCCGACACCGCCGCGAACGCCGCACGGTCGTGGGTGTCGATGATCAGCCGGGTGATCTCGTCGGACTCGTACGGGACCACCATCTCCTCGAGGAAGGTGGTCAACGGAAGGTCGGCGAGCACCCAGGCCGCGGCGGCACGTTCGGCATCGGACTCGGCCGCGCAGCCGGCCAACTCGTCGCCGGAGCGGGCCGGTGTGGCCTTGGCCATCACCTCGACGAGGTCGGCGAACTGATGGGTGTGCCCGCGCACGGTGTGGCTGTAGGTCACGAGAGTCCCTCTTCGGCGTCGGCTATGGCCTCGAACTCTTCGTCGGCGCTGGCGAAGACCAGCCGCTTGCGGCTGTACAAGCCAAAGTAGCCCATGAACAGTGCGAACACGATCAGACAACCGGTGGCGGCGGTGATGTCGACGAGGAAGGTGGCCACCACCGCGGCGACCGCGACGACGAGGGCGAACGACGTGGTCACGATGCCGCCGGGGGTGCGGTACGGCCGCGGCATGTCGGGTTCGCGGACACGCAGCACGATGTGGCTGATCATCATCAGCACATAGCTCAGCGCGGCGCCGAAGACCGCCATGTTGAGCAGCATCGCACCCTCACCGGTCAGCGACAGGACGAAACCGATGACACCGGGAACGATCAGGGCAAGGGTGGGCGATTTGCGAGAGTTGGTCACCGACAACGACTTCGGCAGGTAGCCCGCCCGCGACAGGGCGAACAGCTGACGGGAGTAGGCATAGATGATGGAGAAGAAACTCGCGACGAGTCCGGCCAGGCCGATGTAGTTGACCACGGTGTGCGCGGCGCCGCCGCCCAGTGCCTCGACCAGCGGATTACCCGAATCCTGCATGGCGTCGGCGCCGCCGGCCCCGGAGACCAGGAACAGCACCAGCGCGCAGGTGAACATCAGGGCGCACATCGCCGCGATGATGCCGCGTGGCACGTTGCGGGCCGGGTCCTTGGCCTCCTCGGCGGCCAGCGGGACACCCTCGACGGCGAGGAAGAACCAGATTGCGAAGGGGATCGCCGACCAGATGCCGAGGTAACCGTGCGGCAGGAACGCGCTCGCGCCGGCGGCGTCGGTGGGGGCGATGTCGGTGAGGTTTCCCCAGGAGAAGTCGCCGATCGCGGCGACCGCGAAGATCAGCAGACCCAGCAACGCGATCGCGGTGATCACGAACATCACCTTCAGAGCCTCGCCGACACCGGCGAGGTGGATGCCGATGAACAGCACATACGCCGCCAGATACACCCACCACCCGTCGGTGATGCCGAACAGGTGCAGCGACTCGACGTAAGAACCGATGAACGTCGCGATCGCGGCCGGCGCGATGGCGTACTCGATGAGAACGGCGGTGCCGGTCGCCATACCGCCCCACGGCCCCAGCGCGCGGCGGGCGAAGGTGTACCCGCCACCCGCAGCGGGCAGGGCCGAACTCATCTCGGCCATACCGAGCACCATCGCGAGGTACATCGCGGCGATGATCACGGCGGCGATCGCCAGACCGCCGAAACCGCCCTCGCCGAGGCCGAAGTTCCACCCGGAGTAGTCGCCGCTGATGACGTAGCTGACGCCGAGCCCGGCGAGCAGCACCCATCCGGCGGTCCCGGTCTTGAGGCGACGTTTGTCCAGGTAATCGGTGGTGGCGGCCGCGGCGGTGTCGCGGCCGGATTCGGTCATGCTCATGGAGGTGAACCTCTCGGTCGGTCGAGCACGAGAGCGCCGTCGCCTCTCGCGTGGGGATGAACGACGACCGACGCTACGGACTGTGTGTCACATCACAGTGGCGTCGAGGTAAGGCCGGTTGAGAATGCCGGACCGAAAGATTCTCAGGCCGGTTAACACGGATGAAACACAAAAACGATGCGCGGACATCTGCGCTCGGTCACCGTGGAGACGATATGTCTTCCACGCCCCGGTCCACTCCACCGCATTCCCAGACGCCGAACCCCGAATCACCGCTCGTCTCCGACGAGTCCCCGGTCCGCGGATTGACGCGTCGGCAACTCCCATTCATACCCGTCTTCGCGCAGTCGGTCGCGGCCATCGCCCCGGCCGGTACATCGGCGGTCACGCCGTTGTTCGTCATCGTCGCCATCAGCGGCACCGGGGGAGTGGTGTCGTTTCTCGTCGCGATGGTGGTCATCGTCGCGGTCGCCTGCTGCATCCGACCGATGGCGCAGCGACTCGCCGTCGTCGGTGGCCTGTACTCCTACGTCGCACAGGGCTTCGGCCCACGGGTGGCGTTGCCGACGGCGTGGTCGGCGATCCTCGGCTACGGCTCGGTGAGTATGGCCGGGCTGATGGCCGTCGGTCTGTATCTCAACCACATCGCGGTGAGTATCGGGGCGTCGACGAGCGTGTCATTGATCGCGATGTGCCTCATCGTGATCGGCGCAGCCGTGGTGATGACCCTGCTCATGGTGCGTGGTGTCAAGGTGTCGGCCGCGGTCATTCTCGCCGTCGAGGTGGTTGCCGTGGTGATCATGGTTGCGCTGATGATCTGGCTCGGCGCCTCCCATCGTGACGCGTCGTGGTCGCAGGTGTTCACCCCGCACATCGACGTCGGGTCGATGGGGTTGAACATCGTTGTGGCCGTGAGTGCTTTCGTGGGATTCGAATCGGCGACGACGCTGTCGGCGGAGGCGCGCAGGCCGTTTCGGACGGTACCCCGCACGGTCCTGTGGACCCCGATTGCTGCAGGCGTCATCTACCTGTTGGCGGTGGTGTCCCAGTCGGTGGCGATGTTCGGTGCGCCACAACAGGTCCGCGACTCACCGACTCCGCTGGCCGGGTTGTTTCTGGCCGACGGAACCCGGGTGGCGTCGGTGGTCCTCGACATCGGCATCGCCACGTCGTTCTTCGCGTGCGCGCTGGCGTCGGTGAATGCGCTTGTGCGGGTACTGTTCACGCTGGGGCGTGAGCGGGTGGTGCCCGAAGCGTTCGGTCGGGCACATCCGCGGTTTCACACCCCGGTGCTGGCCACCATCGTGGCGATGGTCGTGATCGTCGCCGGGCCGTTGGTGTTCTTGTGGTGCGGCGGTGATCCGCAGACCGGCATCCGCGACTTCCTGACCCTCTCGGCGCTGGGGTACCTCGGCAGCTACCTCACCGCCTGCCTCGCGGCGCCCGCACTGTTGCGCCGGATCGGCGAACCGAGCCGGGTCATCGCGGTGCTCGGGGCGGTGACCGCCCTGGTCATCGCGGTGCTGCTGATCACCGGGCTGACCACCGACGTCGAACACGGACGCGTCCTGTGCGGGATCTACGTCGGATCGACGTTGCTGGCCATCGGTTTGGTAGCGCTGATCGCCGCGCGCGCGCCGCACCGGTTCAACGGTGTGGGTGTGTTCGACGCGACCAGTCGCGACGACGTCCTGACGCTGGCGACGCTGCGATGACGCGTCAAGGTGGCGCATGCCGTTGCGGTGCGGTGGGTGCGCGATGGCGTTAGGACGCTCGGACTCGGTATCGCGTGCATTGCAGATCATCGAGACGGTGGCCGATCTCGGGATCGGTACCACCGGCCAGGAGATCGCCGAACACCTGAGGTTGCCACCGGCCAGTACGTACCGGCTCCTCAACAACCTCGTCGCCGACGAATTCCTGGTCCGCACAGCAGATCTACGCGGCTTCGCGTTGGGCACCCGGCTGTCGTCGTTGGTGAGTGCGGTGATCCCGCCACCGGTTCCGGCGCGTGCCCGTCAGCTGATCGACGAGTTCCGCGGATCGGTGCGCTTCGCTGTTCACCTGCTCTACTTCCGGCCCACCGGGACGTCGGGGACGGCGCTGCGGGTCCTCGATCCCGACCCGGATCATCCGCTGACCGGCATCGGCGAGTTGATGCGGTATCCGCATGCGTCGGCGGCCGGGAAGCTGATGCTGGCGTCGATGTCGCAATGGCGGGAGGTCGTCGGCACCACGCTGACGGCGGTCACCCCGGCCACCATCGTCGACCTCGCACAGTTGAGTGAGGAGATCGTCGCGGTGCGACGGACCGACGTGGCGGTCGACGACGGCGAGCTCGTGCCCGATCACGCGCATGTTGCGGTTCCGATCCTCGATGTCGACGGTGAGGTGCGTGGTGCGGTGATGATCGGTGGCGTGTCGAGCCGGCTCGAGGCCATCCGGTCGCTGGCCGACGGTGCCGCCGGGCTCGCGAGTGCGCTCGGACCGCTGCTGTATTGAGATGACGACCGGTCGCGGACCGGCCGCGGCACCGGCCTGACAGAAGTGTCGGGCGCAGGCATGGTTGCATGGGTATGCAGGGTTCATCCGGGGCCGACCCAGGCCACCACCAGCAGGAGCGAGTCCATGGATTTCGACGAGGTCATCCGCACCACCTTCGCCGCGCGCACGTACACCGACGATCCGCTCCCCGACGAGACCCTCTGGCGCATCCTTGACACGGCACGCTTCGCTCCGAGCGGCGGAAACCGCCAGGGCGCCCACGTGATCGTCGTCCGCGACGACGCGACCAAGCGTGCGCTGGCCGATCTGAGCAAGCCGGGCGCCCGCCGCTACCTCGCGCAGAAGTCGATCGGCGAGAAGCCCTGGAACCCGGTGCATCCCACCGCGATCACCGACGACGATCTGCGCAATGTGGACGACGCCGTCGACGATTTCGTCGCCCCGCTCGTCCACGCGCCGGTGCTGCTCGTGGTGACCGTCGATCTCGGTGTGGTGGCCGCGATGGATCAGGACCTGGACCGGATCGGCGTCGTCAGCGGCGCATCGATCTATCCGCTGGTGTGGAACATTCTGACCACCGCCCGATCCGAGGGATTCGGCGGCACCATCACCTCGATGGCCGTCGCCGAAGAATCGGCCGTGCGTGAACTGCTCGGTGTTCCCGACCAGTTCGCCGTCGCCGCCGTGATCCCGCTGGGCAAACCCGTCAAGCAGCTCACCAGACTGCGGCGGGCAGCGGTCGAGGAGTTCGTGACGCGAGAACGATTCGACGGTCCGGCCTTCGTACCCTGACCCCGTCGAGTGGGCGCTCTTTCGCGTCGAGTGTGCGCGGTTTCCCGTCGAGTGTGCGCACGTCGGCGTGCAGGAGACAGCCCACGGCGAGAGTCGCCCGTGCCGGCCCACGTTCGGTAGGTAGCCTCGGTGTGCGTGGATGCGCAACAGGCGACCGACACCCTCGAGATCCAGCAGCTTCTCACCGAGTACTGTCGCGCGGTCGACACCCGTGACTGGGACCGCTATCGCCGCGTATTCACCGACGACGCCGTCATCGACTACCGCTCCTCACCGTTCGGGATCGTCGGCACCGTCGAGGAGGTCATCGGCTGGTTGAATCCGGGTCTATCGGCATTGACGATGACCATGCACTACGTGATGAACCCCGACATCGCGATCGACGGCGATTCCGCCACCGTGATCGCGCAGTTCTACAACCCGATGCAGATCCCCGGATTCGAGGAGTTGAGCACCTGCGGCGGGTACTACCACCACACCATGACCCGCACCGCCGACGGCTGGCGTAGCACCGGCATGCGGGAGGAGATCGTCTGGTTCGTCAACTCACCCGCCGGCTGAGTGCCCGGCCAGCGCATCCGCGGCACGTACAAAAGCCAAGTGGGACAACGCCTGCGGGATGTTCCCGGTCTGCCGTCGGGCATCGGTGTCGTATTCCTCGGAGAACAGCCCGACGTCGTTGGCGGTGGCGCAGGCGCGTGTCATGAGATCGTGTGCGTCCTCGATGCGTCCGCTGCGCGCATACTGTTCGACCAGCCAGAAGGTGCACGCCAGGAAAGGGTGTTCGCCACCGTCGATCCCGTCGACGCCGGCGTCGGTGCGATACCGCGTGACCAGGCCTCCGACCATCAGCGTCTGCTCAATGCGCTTGACGGTGGCCAACATTCGCCGGTCATCCGGTTCGCAGAATCCCACCTGGGGAAGTTGCAGGAGCGCGGCGTCGACCTCGCTGGTTCCCGCGTACTGCACGAAGGCGCCGGTGTCGGGATCGACCAGGGTGGTGTCGATCTCGTGAGCGACCTTGTCGCGCAATTCCTCCCATCGGTCCAGTGGTCCCTCGAGGCCATGGTTGCCGATCGCGCGCACGCCGCGGTCGAGGGCGGCCCACACCATCACCCGCGAGTGGGTGAAACGGCGTGCCTCTCCACGCATTTCCCAGATGCCCTGATCGAGGCGTTCGATGTTCGCCTCGACCTGATACAGCAACTCCCGCTGCAGTGACCACGACATCGCGGTCTCCTCGAGCCCGGAGTCGCGTGCCGACGCCAGGGCCACCAGGACCTCTCCGATGGTGTCGGCCTGGTATTGGGACACAGCCGCGTTGCCGATGCGGACCGGTGACGATTGCTCGTAGCCGGGGAGGTGGGTGAGTTCGCGTTCGGGCAGATCCCGTTCTCCGGCAATGCCGTACATGATCTGCAGTTGTGTCGGATCACCGGCGATCGCGCGCATCAGCCACTCCCGCCAATGCTCGGCCACATGCAGGAAGCCGTGGCATACCAGGACATCGAGGGTGAGGGCGGCATCGCGCAGCCACACGTACCGGTAATCCCAGTTGCGGCCGCCGCCGATCTGTTCGGGCAGGGACGTCGTCGCCGCGGCGACGATGCCTCCGGTGTCGAGATTGCTCAGGGCGCGTAGCACGACGAGCGAGCGGACCACCTGTTCGCGGTAGGGGCCGTCGTGGTCGATCCGTCCCGCCCAGTGCGACCACCACTCGCGAGTCTCACGCAGCGCGGCGTCGACGTCGAGTGGGTCCGGATCCGAACGATAGGAACGTTGCCACGTCATCACCAGGTCGTCGGTGCCGCCCGGGCGGGTGATGAGGGTTCCGCGGTGCACGTGGTCCTCGGCGTGGAGGGCGACGCCACGCACGACGACGGCATCCGGGCCGGCGATGCCGCGTAGTGCGGGCTCGTCGTCATCGCCGGCCTGCAGCATCCACGGGACGGTGCGCGCGTAGTCGAATCGCATGCGCAGCTCGGTGGTGAATTCCACGTTCCCCTCGACGCCGGTGATACGACGGACCACATCGACTCGTTCACCGTCGATCGGCATGAACTCGCAGACCTCGGCGATGCCGTCGGCCGTCTCCCATCGCGTCACCAGGATCATGGAGTCGCCGTCATAGCGGCGGGTGGCGCGTGCGTCGCGATCGGTCGGCGCCAGACGCCAGCGGCCGTGGTCCTGCGTGCCCAGTAATGCGCCGAAGATCGAGGGCGAATCGTAGCGGGGAACCGACAGCCAATCGATGTCACCGCGGAGCGAGATGAGCGCGGCGGTCCGGCAGTCCCCGACAAGTGCGTAGTCTTCGATGTAGGCGGCCATGATTCGATTCTGCCCTTCTTGAAGGAGAAGATATGACGGCGACGACCCTGATCATCTTCGGCGCAACCGGTGACCTCACCAAACGCTTGCTGCTGCCCGCGCTCGGGCAGCTGCTCGATCGCGAGCCGGACCGCGAGGTCCACCTGATCGGAGTGGGCAGATCCGAACGGCCCGAGGATCAATGGCGCGCGGAAGTTCGCGAGGCATTCGGCGACGATGCCGGATCCACCTCCCGCAGACTTGCCGACGAGACAGTCTATCGAAAGGGGGATTTGACCAAATCGGACGATCTGTCCGGATTGCTCGAGGAGGCCAAGGGCCGCCCGGTGCTCTACTTCGCGGTACCGCCCGCGGTGACGCAACGGTCGTGTGAGGCGTTGCGGGACGTCGACATTCCCGACGGCACGATCCTGGCACCCGAAAAGCCCTTCGGCACCGACGAAGCCAGCGCACGAGCGCTCAATGCACTGCTCACCGAACTCGTTCCGGAAGAGCAGGTGTTCCGTGTCGATCACTTCCTCGGTCAGTCGGTCCTCCTCGATCTGTTGAGTATCCGCTTCGCCAACAGGCTGTTCGAGCCGGTGTGGTCGGCGGACAGCATCGAGTCGGTGGTGATTCGCTACGACGAGAGCATCGGATTGGAGGGCCGCGCCGACTTCTACGAGAAGGAGGGGGCGTTGCGGGACATGGTGCAAAGCCACCTGTTGCAGTTGCTCGCGGCAGTCGCCATGGATCCACCCGCCTCCCTGGCGGAACGCGATCTGCGTGACGCGACCGGTGCGGCGTTGCGCGCCACCCACATCTGGGATGACGACCCGGTTGCGTCCTCCCGTCGCGCCCGCTACACCGCGGGCGAATCGGGCGGAGAGTCGTTGCCGGCGTACGTCGACGAGGACGGTGTCGATCCCGCACGGAACACCGAGACGCTGGCCGAGGTGACACTCGGGGTGAGATCGGCTCGCTGGCAGGGAGTCCCCTTCACGCTGCGGTCCGGCAAGGCGCTCGAAGCGGATAAGGAGATCGCGTTGACGTTCCGCCCGCTGCGCCACATCCCCGCACAGTTCGGCACCGATGTGGCGCCCAACGTGGTGCGGCTGCGTCTCGGACCGGACGCCATGTCGGTCCAGCTGAACGTCCACGACGGCGCCGATCCGTTCACCCTCAAGACGATCGACTTCGACACCGACCTCGGCAGCGGTTCGGTCCGCGCCTACGCCGAGGTACTGTCCGGCATCCTCGACGGTGACGCCACGCTCGCCGTCCGCGGTGACGCTGCCGAACAGTGTTGGCGCATAGTGCAGCCCGTCATCGACGCCTGGGAATCGGACAAGGTCGCGATGGATGAGTATCCGGCGGGCAGTACCGGACCGGCGGGCTGGCCGTCGTTGTGACCGCCCGATCGCAGATCGCGTCGGTGAGTGTGGATGTCGACGCGCCCGTCAACGTGGCGTTCGACTATCTCACCGACCCCGACCACAGACCCGAGTGGCAGTCGAGCCTGTCACGCATCGACGACGTGGTCGCGATGGGGTCGCATCCCGGTGACGTGGGGACGAGTTGGCGTGACATCACCCGGGTTCCGCTGGTCTGTCCGGCGATGGAAGTCATCACCAGTGAACCCGACCGTCGCTGGGCGGAGATCGGCCGTTGGGGACCTGTCGACGCCGAGCTCGTCCTCGAATTCGCTTCTCTCGCTGAGGGTCGCACCAGCGTTACGGCGACGGCAGTGATGACGGTGCCGACCCTCGCCGCACCGGCGCTTTGGGTCCTCCGGTTGATCACTCCCGCGGCCTTGCGCAGTGATCTGAGGGCGGCCGCAGCTCTGCTGAGATCACGAACCACGCCCCTCGAGGAGGAATCCTGATGTCCGACCGACCACACCTCACGCCCGACGCCACCCATCCGATCACTGTCGAACCGACCCCGGGGCGGGTGCGGGTGTGGCTGGGCGACACCCTGATCGCCGACACCACCCGTGCCCAGACGCTGCGTGAATCAAACTATCCGGCAGTGCAATACGTACCTCGCGCCGACGTCGTCACCGAAGTGTTGACCGACAGTGATCTATCGACCTACTGCCCCTATAAGGGTGACGCCGGCTATCACGGTCTGCGTGATGCGACCGGAACCGTGCTGCCCGACAAGGCCTGGTTCTACACCACGCCGTACGCGGCCGTTGCCGAGATCGCCGACCACCTGGCGTTCTATCCCGACGCGGTGCGGATCGAGATATCCGCAGGCTGATCCGACCGCTGGTCGAGTAGGGCAGGCGCGCTGGTCGCGTAGGCGAGGAGCACAGGCGGCGAGACGTCGTGCCAACCCTGTGCCACGCAACTAAGTTGTGCACCACATAAATGACGTCTACAGTCGATGACGTGAACAGCCCACGCCTCGATGACCAGTTGTGTTTCGCGTTGTATGCGGCCTCGCGGGCCGTGATCGCCGCCCAGCGCCCTGGCCTGCGGGAACTGGGACTCACGTATCCGCAGTACCTGGTGATGATGGTGCTGTGGGAACAACGATCGGTTCCCATCGGAGGATTGTGCGAGCGGTTGCACCTGGATTCCGGGACGGTGTCGCCCTTGGTGCGCCGCCTCGAGTCGGCGGGTCTCGTGCGACGTCGCCGCTCGCCGGAGGATGAACGTTCGGTCATCGTCGAACTCACCGACGAGGGCGCGGCGATGTCGGATCGCTCGGACTGCGTCGCCGCTGCGCTCGCCGATTCCGTCGCAGCGTTGACCGCCGACGGCCATGTGCCGACGGTGACGGCCGACGATCTCGGTCCGCTCAAGGCGGTCCTGCACAACCTCGTCGACGAACTCGATCGGCTCAATTCTGTTCAGACGCAACGAGAACTATCACAACGGCAACAAGGAGAATCAGCATGAGTCATCTCTATACCGCCGAAGCACTGGCCACCGGCGACGGCCGCAACGGGCACGGACGCACCTCGGACGGACGCGTCGACGTCGACCTCGCCATGCCCAAGGAACTCGGTGGCACCGGTGAGGGCACCAATCCCGAGCAGCTGTTCGCCGTGGGATACGCGGCATGCTTCCACAGTGCACTCCGGGTGGTCGCGCGTGCCGAGAAGGCCGATGTGACCGATTCCGCTGTCGGGGCGCGGGTGTCGTTGGACTCCGACGAGGAAGGGCGCTTCGGCATCGCGGTGGAGTTGGAGATCACGCTACCCGCCCTCGACAAGGCCACCGCTCAGGAACTGGTGGAGAAGGCGCATCAGGTGTGCCCGTACTCCAACGCGACTCGCGGCAATGTCGATGTCACACTGACGATTTCCGAGGACTGAGGGCCAACCATGTCACTTGCATCGCTTGCGCCGATCACGAGGCCCCAATCCCGAGGGCGAGCGGCAGCCCGCATCGCGCTCGGCGCCGTCCTCGCACTGGCCGGTATCGGGCACATGACATTTCAGCGTGACGAGTTCCAGGCCCAGGTCCCCGACTGGGTGCCGGTGGGCAAGGACTTCACGGTCCTCGCCTCCGGGGTCGTGGAGATCGGCCTCGGCACAGCATTGATCGCACTGCCACGGCATCGCCGCATCGTCGCAGGAATCGCCGCGCTGTTCTTCATCGCGGTGTTCCCCGGCAACATCCATCAGTACGTCGCCCACATCGACGCCTTCGGACTCGACTCGGATACCAAACGACTGGTGCGGTTGTTCGGTCAGCCCGTGCTCGTCCTGTGGGCGCTCGCAGCCGGCAGCGATGGAAAAACGAAGAGCTGAAGGGGATCACGAGCGCACCCCCCACATGACCACCCCGATCTCGAGCGCGCGAGGACGTTGGCTGCTCGCCGCGTCCGTGCTCGGATCGGGTGTGGCATTTCTCGACGGCACCGTCGTCAACGTTGCCCTGCCGGCAATCTCGCGGGACCTCGACACCGGACTGCAGGGTCAGCAGTGGGTACTCGACGGGTACCTGCTGACCCTCGGCGCCCTTCTGCTGATCGGCGGGGTCGCGGGGGATCGGTATGGTCGACGTCGTGTGTTCGTCGGTGGACTGGTGCTATTCGCCCTGGCATCGATCGGATGCGGTTGCGCCCCGACCATCGGCTGGCTGGTGGCTGCCAGGCTCGTCCAGGGAATCGCCGCGGCCGCAGTGGTGCCGGGCAGCCTGGCTCTGATCAACGCCGGCATCGACCCCGACGACCGTGGCCGGGCGGTCGGTATCTGGGCCGGAATGTCCGGCGCAACAAGCGCATTGGGTCCGTTCGTCGGAGGTTGGTTGGTCGATGCGGCGTCGTGGCGCTGGGTCTTCCTGCTCAGTGTTCCGCTCGCCGGCGGCGCGATACTGATTGCGCTGAAACATATCCCGGAATCCCGCGACGAATCGGCGACCGGTCGGTTGGATCTCGCGGGTGCGCTGACGATGACCATCGGACTGGCTGGGGTGATCTATGCCCTGATCGAGGGCCCGGCCCGCGGTTGGGGGGCCGGTACGATCGTCGCCGCCGCGATCGGAACCCTCTGTCTCGGCGGATTCCTCATCGGCGAAAACCGGGTGCGCACACCGTTGTTGCCGCTCGAGTTGTTCCGATCCCGCCAGTTCTCCGGGGCCAACCTCACCACCCTGCTGGTGTACGCGGCCCTCGGTGGGGCGCTGTTCCTGCTGGCGCTGCAGCTGCAGCAGAGCATGGGATACTCGGCCCTCGAGGCCGGGGCCGCGATGTTCCCGAGCACCGTCATCATGCTGTTCGGGTCGCCCGTCTCGGGCGCCATCGCCCAGCGCACCGGCCCACGGGTGCCGATGACGATCGGTCCCGTGATCGCCGCCGTAGGGTTGGGCTTGATGGCCAGAGTCGTTCCCGGACAAAGCTATCTGACGTCGGCCTTTCCCGCGGTGGTGGTCTTCGGGATCGGTATGACGGTCACCGTGGCCCCGTTGACCGCCGCGGCGCTGGGTGCGGTTGATGATGCGCGCGCCGGTACCGCGTCGGGCGTCAACAACGCCGTGGCCCGCATCGCGGGCCTGCTGGCGGTGGCGGCTCTTCCTGCCGTCGTCGGGAGCACGGCCGGACCCGGTGAACCGTTGGGCAGCGGATTCGGCGTCGCCATGCTGATCGCGGCCGCCATGTGCGCGGTGGGTGGACTCGTCTCGGCGCTCACCATCTCGTCCGGAGCAGGGTTTCGTCCCCAGGTGATGCCCGCGGTCAACAGCGCCTGCCAGGATCCGGCCACCCGACGTCCCGGCTGACCTCCTCGCCGATCCCAACGGTCGAGTAGTCTCGAAGGTCCGCCCTCAGTCCCGCTTTCCGAGCTGATCGGCGAGTCCCAAAAGGTGTATGCGAGTAAGGTGTTCGGCAGTTTCCGGGTCACGGCCCAAGACGGCTGCCACCAAATTCTCGTGATCTGAGGCGTCGTGATCGTCGAGGTCCATCAACGTGAGCATGTCGGTCATGGCGGTGATCAGGCGCGGTCGCAGACTGTCGAACAGCGCGATCAACAGCGGGCTGTGCGACGCCTGAACCATTCGCCGGTGCAGTCGGATGTCGGCCGCCGCAAGTGCTTCGGGCCCGGAGTCGGCGACATCGTTGCGGGCATTGAGGGCCTCCCGAATCGCGGTCGCATCCTCGCCGTCGTGGGCGAGGGCTGCCAGTGCGGCAGCCCGCGACTCGATAGCGACGCGGACCTGCAAGACGTCGCCGATCTCGGCGATCTGCGCGAGCTGATCCCATGGCTCGGCCGGTTCGGCGGCGGCGAGGAATACGCCGACACCTTGTTTGGTGACCAGCACGCCGCGGGCAGCCAACCGGCGGATCGCCTCACGGATCGTCGAGCGGCCCACCGAGAGTTCGCTCGCGAGTGCCACTTCACCGGGAAGCTGTTCACCGATCGCCCAACGTCCGTCGCGGATGTCGTCGAGCAATGCCCGGGCCGCCCGCTCCGACAGCGGCACCCGCGTGAGTGCTTCCATTTCTCCCGTTTCCCGCATCCCTAGTCGTGTGACGACGATCGCTGACGATGATAGTCAGGCCGGGCTGCCGTGGGCTGCGCCGCAGCGCTCACCTCACGCCAGACGCGGTACATCTCTCGGACGGCGATTGCGAGGGCGAAGAGGGCGAACACCACGCTGAGGACCTTGATGTCGAGTGCCAGGGCCAGTAGGACCCCGACGACGGCGCCCGGCAGCGCGCCGATGTTGAGTGTGGTACCGAGCCGCAGATCGGCCGTGCCCTGGCGGGCGTGGGCGATGGTCCCGACGATGGCGTTCGGGAAGAACATCAGCAGCGAGGTGCCTTCCGCGGTCGGGAGGTCGGTGCCGAACAGCAGCATCAGTGCGGGTACGGCGAGTAGACCACCACCCAGTCCCATGCCGGCGGCCCAGGCCCCGATGACGAACCCGAGGATCAGCGAAACCGGAAGCGTGAACCACCATGAGGCAACCCATTCGGCGGGCACCACGGCCGATTCCCGGAGGGGGTCGGCTCCAGTGGCGTCCAGGATCAGTTTGACGCCGGTGGCCAGCAGAATTGCGATGAACAGCCACCGCAGCATCAGGTGGGGAATCTTCAGGATCAGTGGCACGCCGAGGAGTGCGCCGAGCGTTCCGCCGATGACCATTCCGGTGCCGGCGTGCAAATCGATGGAGCCACCGACGAGGGCGAAGGTCGCCGCGCCCACTCCGGTGACGGCGATGTTGGCGGCGCCGGCCGTGCCGTGCAGGCTCGGCCGCGACAAGGAGGTCACCTTCTCGAGGGCGGGGACATAGAAGACGCCGCTACCGCCGCCGAGTAGTCCGCCGATGATGCCGCCGGTCGCGCCGATACCCAGCGCTACGCCCAGTCCGGGCCGGTCGGCGGTGCGGTGATCGGACGGATGGCGGGACGTCATATCGGGTCTCCTTGTGTGAACCAGCAGTGTGCACGCAGAGTAGCACTTGTCTGACAAGTGGTGAAGATGTTGGGCCGCTCAGCAGGGTGACAGGCACAGGTCCTCAGCGGACCGGCGGGCGATCATCTCCGGTGTTGAGTGTGGTGGCGCGCGTGGCCTGCCGGGTCAGATGATCGCGCTCGGCGCTGGTTGTCGCCTGACGTGCCGCCTCAGCGAATTCCAGTGCAGCCGTCGCGTAGTCGCCGGCATTGAGGTGTAGGTGCGCGGACGCGGCGACAAACCGCGGTACCGTCGGGTCGACCTCGCCGAGTGCGGCGAGTCCGGCGGCCGGACCGTCGGACTCTCCGACCGCGACGGCCCGATTCAGTTGCACAACAGGAGAATCGGTCAACGCAACGAGTTCGTCGTACCACTGGACGATCTGCACCCAATCGGTCTCCTCCACACGCCGGGCATCCGCGTGCAAGGCGGCGATCGCCGCTTGGGCCTGGTACTCGCCGAGCCGATCGCGGGCCAGCGCAGCCTGCAGGATCGCCACGCCCTCGGCGATGAGCGCGGTGTCCCACGCCGACCGGTCCTGCTCGGCGAGCGGAATGAGTTGTCCGCCAACCCCGATCCGCGCAGACCGGCGCGCGTGATGCAAGAGCATCAGCGCGAGCAACCCGTCGGTCTCCGGATCGTCGAGCAGCGCTGCGAGCGTGCGGGTCACCCGGATCGCCTCGGCGGCGAGGTCGATCTCGCCCGAATACCCCTCGTTGAACAACAGGTACAGCACGTGAAGCACCGTCGCCACATCGCCCGGCTCGTCGAGGCGGACACCCGCGATGCGTTGCTTGGCGCGGCTGATCCGTTGTGCCATGGTCGATTCCGGCACCATGTATGCCTCGGCGATCTGTCGGGTCGTCAAACCCGCGACCGCGCGCAGCGTCAACGCGATCGCCGACGACGGCGTCAACCGCGGGTGGGCACACAAAAAGTACAACCACAGCGTGTCGTCGGTGTCCGACAAGTCGCCGGGCGCCGGCTCTGTGGCGATGAGTTGCTCACGCGCAGCACGGGATCCGTCGGCGCGTACCTGATCGAGAAAGGTCCGCCACGCGGTGGTGACGAGCCAGGCCGTCGGGTTTTGCGGCGGCCGCTGCGGCCACGTCTCCCAGGCGCGGACGAGCGCGACCTGCGCTGCATCCTCCGCCGAGGCGAAGTCGGCCCCGCGTCCGACCAGGGCGCCGATGACCGCGGGAATCCGGGCACTGATCGCCGACGCATCCAGATCCCCGCGGTCGCCGGTGGTCATTCGGTGATGGTCGGTGGCGCGGACATCACCGGCCGCAACTCGAGCCATTCGCCGAGCGGACGCCCACCGGCGCCCGGAGCCGCCGACAACTCGCCGGCCAGTTCCAGGGCGCGGTCATAGGAATCGACGTCGATGATCATCCAGCCAGCGATCAGATCCTTGGTCTCGGCGAACGGGCCGTCGGTGACCGGCGGTCGGCCCTCACCGTCGGAACGCACCCACACGCCGTCCATCGACACCGCGTCGGCGGAGACGAACTCGCCGGACGACTCGAGTTTCTCGGCGAAATCCTGCATGTACTGGATGTGCGCCTCCCACTCGGCGGGAGTCCACTGATCGGTCGGAACGTCGTTGACCGGGGTCTTTCCGCCGCGGTAGTGCTTGAGCATCAGATACTTGGCCATCGGCCTGCCTTTCGTCCGACGCGGACATGTGTTCCGCATTCACTGAGGAGACGGAGCCACCACACGGAATTCGACATGTCTCAGGAGAATCTTTTCGCCCGATCCGCCGGCAGCGATGAGTTTCGTCGCCGGGCCGGGTCTGTACTCACCATAGAGAGGAGCCGCTGATGACGAGGCGATTGTTGTTCATCCACGGGGCCGGGGGTGGCGACGACGACCGATCCCTGGCCGACGGGCTGGCGAGCCTGCTCGACGCCGACCTGACCTACCCGCTGCTCCCCGACGAGGACATGTCACCGGCCGCGTGGGCATCCCCGATCCGCACCCACCTGCACCGACTCGGCCCCGACGACGTCCTCGTCGCCCACTCGTTCGGGGCATCGGTGCTGCTCCAGGTCCTGGCCGAGACCGCCACCTCCGTGCCGGTGCGGCGCGCCACGTTGCTGGCGATGCCGAACTTCGAGCCCGTCGGATGGGATGTCCCCGAGTACGCCTTCGACGGCCCCGAACCCGACGTCGAACTCGCGCTGCATCACTGCGCCGACGACGAGGTGGTGGAGTTCGGGCATCTGACTCTGAACGCCGCGCGGCTTCCGTCGGCGACCGTGCACCGCCACACCACGGGTGGGCATCAGTTCGACGGTCTCGCGCAGCGGCTCGCGACGATCATCGGCTGACCCCCACACGCACAAGCGCTGACCCGCACAACGACGGGCCGGTTCGGAGGAATCCTCCGAACCGGCCCGTCAGCCGACGTCACCGCATCCGCATCACCAGGTCTGCGGCGATCGCGGCTGAGGCGTCTGCGCCTGGGGCCCGTGCATCTGCGGCCCATGCGTTTGCGGCCCGACACCGCGGTTGTCCGGCGAACCCAGCGACTGTGCGTACGCCGCACCCAGCGACAGCAACAGCAGCCCGACGACGATGAACGCGATGACCCGGAACACGCCGTCGAGGGCGGCGAGGTCGAACAGGAACAACTTGGCGATCGCGGCGGCGATGACGGCCAGGCTCACCGTGATCGTCATCCCGCGAGCGTTGCCGTGCAGGCGCCGCGCCCACAGCAGACCGGCCGCCGCGGCCAGCACCCACACGATGGTCGCCGCGGCATGTCCACCGCGGATACCGCCGGTGCTCCCACCGCTGATCAGACCCCCGAGGAAGACACAGATCTCGGTGACCAGGAACAGCGCGATCAGGCCACCGAGAATGGCGAAGATCTGCGGGTCGGTGGCCGCACGGCCCTGCGACCACGACCAGACGAGCACACCCACGGCGACGAGCGACAGGACCGCCGCGGCCAGCAGCATCGCCTGATCCGCGATCCCGATCGACGACACGAACAGCATCTGCAGGGCACCCGACGGCAGGGTGGCCAGGACTGCGGCGCCGGTGAACAGCGAGCCGATGAGGCGCAACGTCAGGGCGATCGGGGCGTCCAGCGATTCGCCGAAGCAACTCGCGACCGCGACGACCAGACCCAGCCCGGCGATCCCGACGATCACGCCGGTGCCATGGAGGCTCGACCCCACCGCGGCGAGGGCGGTGACCGCCGCTGCGGTCAGCCACACGGTCCGGCACGCGACGGTGATCGACGCATGAAGCTGCCCGCCTCCCACCGCGAGGGAAGCCAGCAGCACGGTGACGGCCGACAAGGCGACGGTGGCGACGAGGGCGCCGGCAATCCCGTTGGCTCCCGGCAGGGGCAGCAGCGGCACCACCGAGAACAACGCCAGCAGCAGGGTGCGGGTGGACCACCGCATCAACACGATCGACGAGCCCAGGGCGAGAAGCACATTGACCAACGCCGCGACCACGAACAGGGCACCGTTACCGGCCGGGGCCGCGATCGCCATCGCGATCAGCGGCAGGGTGACGGCGACGGTGTTGACCGCATACAGCGCGGTCCAGTTGCGCCGCAACTGAATCCACATGGTGGCGGCAGCGTACGCGAGCAGGAACCCGACGAGCAGGGTGTTCGGTCCACCGGACAGGAAGGGCGCGAACACGATCAACGCGACACCGACCATCAGGCCCAGTGCCTGACTGTTCCACACATGGGCGACGGCCAGTCCGCCGGCGGCGATGGCGGCCGCGAGGATCACCGCGACATAGCCGGGGAACCAGTGATAGATGGCGGTCGCGGCGAGGACGTCGAACAGCGCCGTGGTGACGCCGGTGGCGATCACCGCTCCGGCGGCGCTGCGCTTGCCGTCGCGTCGACCGAGAAGCAGACCCGCACCGAACAGGATCGCCGCGAGCAGAGCACCACCGGCGACGCGGATCTCCGGGCGCAACAGTCCCGCCTGCGCGGCGAGTACCAGCAGGAACACCACACCGGTCAGCGTGACGGCCACGCCCGCGATGGCCAGGACCGTCCCGACCAGGCCACGTTCGGTGGCGGCGGCGATTCGCTCGGACATCGACGGTCGCGGTGGCGGGGGCGTGTACGGGCGCGGCGCCGGCGGAAGACCGACGGGATAGGGGCGGACGCCGGCCGGTGGGAACGGCGGCGGACCGGCGGGCGGCGCGACGAACGGTGCCCGGGATGCTGAAACGAATGGTGCTGAAACGAATGGTGCTGAAACGAATGGTGCCGAAACGAATGGTGCCGCGACGATCGGTGGTGCGACGAACGGTGCCGCGACGAACGGTGCCGCGACGAACGGTGCTGCGGGTGTCGGCGGCGGGGTCGGTGCGCTTGGCTGCTGTGGCGGGACCGGCGGTTGTTCTGCAGCGGGGGTCGGCGACGGCGTTGCGGGTGCGGATTCGGGGGCAGATCCGGGCGCGGATTCGGCGAGGAGCGATTCGAGGGTGGCGACGTCGCCGGAGACGATCGACATGCGTCGCGTGAGGTCGGCGACCTCACCGTGGATGCGGTGGAGCAGGCTCGCGGGGGAGCCGTCGGGGGCGGTGGGAGACATGCCTGCAAGCCTCGATCAGACTGGGCCGGCGATCATGCGTACATCTACCCAGTGGCCCTCGGTAGTGGGCCGTGTCTCAGTCGCGGTCGAGTCCGTGTTCGATGGCGTAGCGCGTCAACTCGACCCGATTGGCCAGCTGGAGTTTGCGCAGCGCGGCGCCGACGTGGTTCTCGACCGTGCGTGGACTGATCGACAGGCGTGTCGCGATCTGCCGGGACGAGAGACCCTTGGCGACCTCCCGCAATACCTGTGTCTCGCGGTCGGTGAGGACGGGGGTGTCGGGTCCGGGATCACGGGAGATCCGTCGGTACTCACCGAGGACCAGACCCGCCAGCCCGGGCGTGAACACGGTCTGCCCGGCGGCCGTGGCGCGGACCGCGGCGACCAGTTCGGAGCGTTGCGCACTCTTCACCAGATAGCCGGTGGCGCCGGCCTTCACGGCCTCGAGGACGTCGTCGCGCTCATCCGACGCCGACAGGATGAGGACGTGGGCATTGGGGCAGGCCGCGAGCACCTCGGCGGTGGCCGCCGCACCGGTCCCGTCGGGCATCTGCATGTCCATCAGCACCACGTCGGGTTGGACGGCTGCGGCGCGTGCGGTGGCCGCGCGGACGCCGTCGGCGGTGGCGACGACCTCGAAGCCCTCATCGGTGAGGTCGCGGGCGACGCCCTCGCGCCACATCGGGTGGTCGTCGACCACCATCACCCGGATCGTGGCATCACCGGTCGCGGTCATCGGGTTGTCTCCTCCGTCGTTCCTCGGTGCCCGGCCGGATCCCGCGGGATCGTCAACTCCCATTCGGTCCCCGCGCCGGGGGCCGTGTGCAACCGCGCGTGGCCCCCGAGAGCGTCGATCCGGCCGATGATCGAGCGGTCGATTCCCATCCTGCCCTCCGCACGCGCCTGTTCGAGACGTCCCGGCGCAATTCCGACGCCCGTGTCGCGGACGCTGACGATCACCTCGTCGTCGAGATCTTCGAGCAGTACATAGCTGTGGGCGTCGGGGCCGGCGTGCAGAGTCGCATTGTGCAGGATGTTGCCGACCGCGGCGAGTATCTCGGCAGCCGCCTCGGCGGGTAGCGCGACGGCGTCGGGTGGGGTGCTGACCGACACCGCGTCGCTGCCGAGGGCCCGCAGTGCTGCGGCGAGATCCTGCGCACCGGCGGGCGGATCGTCGGCCGGTCCCGCCGGTTGCGCGGCGATCAGCCGTCGCAGACGCTGTTCCTGTTCGGCGGCCAGCGTCGCGAGCTCGGCTGTCTCACCACCGATTTCCGAACCTCGACGAGCCACCAGAGCCAGTACCTGCAACACCCCGTCGTGGACCTCGCGGGCGAGTCGTTCACGTTCGGATGCCTCGGCCGCCGAACGGATTGCAGCGCTGAGCCGGGCGTGGGTGACGCGCGCACGCGTCGCGGCCAGCCCGAGGGCCATGCCCGTCATGATGAGCAACAGGAACGTCGCGTTGCGACCGAAATTCCACACGATGTAGTTCTTGACGACGAAGGTGCTCGCGCCGATGGCCGCTCCGGTGGCCATCCCGTACAGCGACCCGCCGAGCAACGCCGCCGACAGCACGCAGTTGGTCATCCACAGGGTGGTGGGCCAGGGTTGGTTGCCGGCCACCCAGGCCGCGTCGGCGACGTAGGAGGTCGACAGGATCATCACCACCGACACCGCGATCTCGCTGCCGACGAACCACCAGTTGCGTCCGAAACCGGCGACGTATCCGATCGACCACCACACGTTGGCGACGGCCATCAACGCGAAGAGCACCCAGGTCAGGCCGGGTCGCACGAGGTCATTGTTGATGGCGATCTGGAACCCGAGGGCGTAACAGAACGACGCGAGCCGGAAGATCTGCGCGGCCCGCCACAGCGGTCCGACCGGATCGTTGTCGTCGAGGCTGCGCAACCGCGACGGGAAGAGACGGTCGACGTCGGTCGGGGTGACGGGAACCGATCGGGACGACGGCATCGTCAGATCGCTCCGCGGGACGGGCGGCCGAGACGGGTGAGGCGCATGCGTGCTCCGGCAGTCGACGACGAGGGGTTCCATCATCGCGCATGGTGCCGCGCGTGCGGCCGTTGCGTCACTTTCTGGAATGACGGCGCCCGCCCTCACATTGACGGCGCTTGCCTTCGCGTTGACGGCGCTCGCCCTCTCACCGACAGCGCTTGCCTTCGCGTTGACGGCGCTCGCCCTCTCACCGACAGCGCTTGCCTTCGCGTTGACGGCGCTCGCCTTCGCGCTGACAGCGCCCATTCCCGGTTGAGTCAGCTGCCGTGGCATTCGACCGTGTGAATGACCCGCGCACTTCGATGGAACCTAATGGGTGTCCCGCCCCTCTTATAGGGCAACACCACCAGAGCGCCACGCCAGGAGCGGCGGACGCCACGCGAAAGGGACAACCGACATGCGACCATTTCTCACCTCGGTGATCACCGCGGCGACGGTGATCACTGCCGCCGCATTCTCCGTCGACTTCGGCACCGCGACCGCAGCTGCCGAATCCGGTGCGTCGGAATCGGTCGCCGAGGACTACCGCGTCGCCGTCGAGGTCGTCGGTGACTACTGGGCCGAGCGGGCGCCCGAGCTGTTCGGGATCAACTACGAGCCGCCGACAGTTCGCGGCGTCATCGACCCGGGCGATGCGACCGCGTGTGGTCCGATGCCGGAGATGAATGCGATCTATTGCCCGCGTGATCACTCGGTTCAATTCGGTTCGGATTACTTGGATTTGGCGGACTCGATCGGAGACGTCATTGTCTACGACGTGGTCGCCCACGAGTGGGGACATGCGATTCTTGCGCAGGTGCCGTCGTCCTTGGTCGAGGAGCCGCAGGAGTTGCAGGCCGAGTGCCTGGCCGGCGGGGCGCTCGGCGATCTCGCGCGCGACGGGGTGATCGTCGTCGAGGATGGTGATCTCGAGGAGGTCGTCGAGCTGTTCCGGTATTCCGATGCGCCCGGCGACGCCCATGGCACGGCGGAGCAGCAGGCTTTGGCCTTCGCGGCCGGCTGGCGGCAGGGTCCGGCCGCATGTTTTGAGTGAGGCGCGCACATCCTTCGCCAACGGTCTACGTATGACATGACGACCCGGTCGTCATGTCATACGTAGGCTTCGCAGTTGCGGAGCTACGGCAAAAATGCTGTCGCCGTTGAGCAGTGGGAGGTCCTTCGCAAAGATTGGCGTGTTCACTGCTTCCCACATGCGACCGGTGGTCCCGACTCGACTTTCGTCAGAGTCCCACGGCGGTCACGCCGTACCGCGCCTGTGCGGGGGTGAAGCCCTCGTACTCGAGCTGCTCGATAAGGCCCTGGCGTGAGAACGAACTGATCTCCAGGTAACTCTTCGCGGACTTTGCGGCCTGTTCGTTCCAATCGACAGTGATGTGATCGACGGCGTATCCCGCGTCGGCGTTGGAGAAGCCCTCGTACTCGAGTTGCTCGATGAGCCCCTGGCGCGAGAACGCGCTGATGCTCAAGTAGGCCTCCGCCGACTCCACGGCATTCTGCCGGCTCACGGTGGACGCGGGCACGTACTGATCCTGCGGGCTGGACACCGATTCGGTAATGGCCGAATTGGCAACGGGCTGTGCGGATGCGTGGGCAGTGGTGGCGACGCCGATGGCGAACGGAGCGGCAAGGGCGACGAGCAATGCGGCGGCACGCGATGTTTTCATCTTCACGGACGGGGACGTTACGTGGTCTCTACGACAAGGAGTATCGGTCGTGAGGAGGACACCGCGTCGGGCATGCGCAACCGAGTAGCCCGCTACTCGCGACACCGGCCACGTCAGCGACGACGCTGGGTGCAACACCGCTCGGAAGGATCCCCCCCAAATGTCCGACATCGTCATCGGCACCGTTCCGCTGCACGGCCACGTGACGCCGCTGCTCAACGTTGCGCGTCACCTGGTGGAGCGGGGGGATCGCGTCCGCTTTCTGACCGGCTCTCGCTTCGCCGAGAAGGTGAGCGCCGTTGGTGCGCAGCATGTGCCGTTACCACCGGAGGCGGACTTCGACGACCGGCAGGACTGGGACATCGTGTTCCCCGAACGTCGCGAACTCAGCGGGATCCGGGCGATCGCCTTCGATATCGAGCACACGTTCATCCGACCGGCGAAATCACAGTTCCAAGCCCTTCAGATTATCTTCGACCAGGCACCGGCCGACGCGGTCCTGACCGACGGAGCCTTCGCCGGAGGTGCATACCTGTTGGGCGCGGATGCCGCCGAACGCCCACCGGTCATCGCGTGCGGTGTGACCCCGCTGTTCATCAGCAGCCGCGACACGGCGCCCAGCGGGATGGCGTTGATGCCGATGTCGGGGCCCGTCGGGCGGCTCCGCAATGCGGCGCTTCACCGGGTGGCGCGGCGCCTCGTGTTGGGTGAGGCCCAACGGGTCGCCGACGGGATCCATCGCGACATCCATGGCGCGCCTTTGGGATTCCCCGTTCTTGACTGGCCACGGCACGCCGATGCCATCCTCCAGTTCACCGTGCCCGGGTTCGAGTACCCCATGAGCGATGCGCCCCGCCACTTGCATTTCGTCGGACCGGTCTCGGCGACCGGTTCGCGGGCCCCGTTACCCGACTGGTGGTCGCGGCTCGACGGTTCGCGGCCGGTCATCCACGTCACGCAGGGTACCTTCGCCAACCGGGATTACCGTCAGATCATCACCCCGACCCTGGAGGCATTCGCCGACGACGACGTCCACATCGTCGTCTCCACCGGCGGTCGAAGCGTCGACACACTTCCTGAGCTTCCCGCCAATACCTTTGCCGCCGAATATCTTCCGTACGACGATCTGCTCCCGAAGATTGACGTCTTCGTCACCAACGGCGGCTACGGCGGCGTTCAGTACGCGCTGCGGTACGGCGTCCCGGTCGTGACCAGTGGTGGCCTGGAGGACAAGCCCGAGGTGGGTGCGCGGATCGCCTGGTCGGGAGTCGGCCGACGGCTGAAGTCCGAGATGCCCTCTGCCGCTGCAGTGCGCGAGGCGGTGCGCCGGGTGCTCGATGACTCGTCCTATGCGCAGGCTGCCGAGCGCATGGCGACCGCAATGGCCGACAGCGCCGGACTTCAGAAATGTGCCGAGGTCGTCGACCGGCTCATCGGTATGAACAGGGCGTGATTGCGCCGCCCGGGTGGGTGCCGGGTGGGTGACGATGTGTCTTAGCGCGTCTCGCTCCGGGTGTCCTTGTGCGACATCGTCGTGGTGTCGAACAACGAGGAGTCGCCATACCTACGTCATACCTACACGGTCGACGGCGAGTCGAGAATTGCGCGGCATGACCTCCTGAGGACCTGATCACCCATTTTCGGGAAGGTGTGCCGTATGGCGATGTGGCTGCCGTCGTCTACGGTCGCGTCGTCCGGCAGGCCGTCGCCGCCGGCGGTAAGGCCAGAGCCCACGTCCTCGACAGGATGATTGCCGCGGGTGGCCGTCGCGAACGGGTGACGCTTGTGACGCGCAACGGCGCGGATCTCAAGGGCCTGCCCTGTGGGCCTGCCCTGTTGTAGGATCTCATCCTCTTTGTCAGTCGCGAACTGGGGTTTCTCATGATCTTGTCACCTGTGGGTTCTCACTAACTTGTCAGAATCCTCAGGCCAGCACTGCTCCCCGGCCGGCGCGTCATAGTTCGAGGTTGCAGTGCTGAAGCGGCGGGTTGCTAGGAGACCGCTACGCGACGTGAACTGCGGCTTGTGAATGGTCGAACCGTCCGACCGGCTGAACAAGGGCGATCGAACGCCGGCCGGTGTCGTGGCGATGTTCCCGGATGTGACGTGTAAGGGCTCGGGACATGCTTGACGTCGTGTCGTCGGGACATCGTTGACGTCTCACGCTTGTCGGTGGTCGCAGTCAGAGTGTGGGG
>NZ_JBSGIT010000022.1:0-95229 GCF_053605205.1 Gordonia sp. NPDC003950
TGCTCCTCCTCGGCGCCGACGCCACCACCACCTCCACCATCCGCCGACTCTACGTCCGACCCGCCGACGGCACCCTCGTCTCCATGGACGCCCGCTCCCGCTGCTTCCCCAAAAACCTGGCGCACTTCATCTCCCTGCGCGACCAGCGATGCCGCGTCCCGTACTGCGACGCCCCCGTCGAAGAGATCGAACACGCCGACCCCCACCGCCACGGCGGCGCCACCACCGCCACCAACGGCGACGGCACCTGCAGTGACCACAACCACTCCAAGGAAGCCGACGGCTGGACCTACACCGTCCTCGCCACCACCGACGGCCCCCACACCCTCGACATCCGCACCCCCACCGGCCACACCTACCGCAGCATCGCACCACCGCTCATCAGACCCCAACCACCGGCGCCACAACCAGCACGCCCCCACCCACCGATCCGACGCCGTCCCCGCCGAACCACCCACAACCGCACCATCACCCGCAGACGACGCCGATCACCAATCTGACCGTGCCAGTAGAGATCCCAGAGGAGCTCAGTGCAACCGGGCCAAGGCGCCCATCATGTCGCGGCGCGTTCCGTCGGTCTCCGAGTACCGCAGGGCCCTGACGCGTTCGACGAGGATCTCGTCGGTGGCGTCGGGCAGCAGGGTCAGCACCTCGTCGACGAAGTCGGATAGCGGCATGGCCCACTCGGCCTCCGCCTGACCGGGCATCAGGTCTGTCGCGACTGCCGGCGGAACCAGTTCGAGGACGCTGATCCCGTTGGGCGCCAGCTGCATTCGTAGGGAGTCGGTGAAGGAGTGGATGGCCGCCTTGGTGGCGCTGTAGGTGGGGGTGGTGGCCATCGGGGTGAAGGCGAGTCCCGAGGACACCGTGATGATGGTGGCGCCCGGCGTCCCCGAAAGGAATTCGGTGAACGCCGCGACCAGGCGGAGGGGACCGAGGATGTTGGTGGTCACCTCCGCGACCGCGGTGTCGAGGAATGACGGGTCGGTGAGATCTTCGGCGCGCATGATGCCGGCCATCGCGATGAGGACATTGGTGTCGGGGAATCGGGTCTGCACCTCGGTACTGGCCCGCATGATGTCGTCGGCGTCTGCGGTGTCGATGCGAACAGTCTCGATACCCGGATGGGCTGCGGCGATCTCGTCCATCAGTGCGGTGCGTCGACCGCCGATGATGACGGTGTTGCCCCGCTCGTGGAGTCGCAATGCGAGGGCGAGTCCGATACCCGAGGTGGCGCCGGGGATGAAGATGGTGTTGTCGGTGAGGTTCATGACTCCACTTCATCGCGCTCACCGACCGGCCACCAGGCCGCAGTCATCCAGGGACCGCCGATCCCTGGGCGGGGTCGCGGCGACCGGGTAACAGTGGAGTCATGACGTCCATCGACCGTGCGGGCCTGGCGCAGTTCCTGCGTGCCCGGCGCGAAGCACTGCAACCCGCCGACGTGGGTCTGCCGCCCGGTGCGCGACGTCGGGCACTCGGACTGCGGCGCGAAGAGGTCGCGGCACTCGCCGGAATGTCCACCGACTACTACAGCCGGCTCGAACAGCAACGCGGACCGCACCCGTCGGATCAGATGGTTGCCGCCATCGCGCAGGCGATGCATCTCGGTCTCGACGAGCGTGACCACCTGTTCCGGCTCGCCGGGTTGAACGCGCCCGACCGAGTGAGCCGCGACGATCATGTCAGTCCCGGCATGATGCGCATCGTCGACCGGCTCGCCGACACCCCGGCGATGGTGGTCAACGGTGCGGGGGAGACGTTGAGGCAGACGGCAATGGCGGTGGCGTTGCTCGGTGACGATTCGGTGCTGACCGGGTATCGACGCAGCATCGTCTACCGATGGTTCACCGACCCGCAGACGCGCGGTCGATTTCCGGCCGAGGATCACGACCATCACGCCGCCGCCCACACCGCTCGCCTGCGGGCCGCCGTCACCCGCGACGGGCCGCGCTCGCGGGCCGCGGAAATCGCCGATGCGCTGCGTCGCGAGAGCGCGGAGTTCGCCGAACTCTGGGACCGGCACGACGTCGCAACCTCGCTCGCCGACACCGAGAAGCGGATCGTGCATCCGCAACTCGGACTCATCGAGGTGTTCTGTCAGACACTCCTCGATCCGGACACCGCGCAGATCCTGCTGGTTTATACCGCCGTACCGGGCAGCGACAGTCACGAGAAGCTGGCGATGCTGTCGGCGGTCAGCGGCTGAGCGGGCGAGGCGGGGTGACCCGGATCCCGAGCAGGTACTCATCCTTGATGAAGTTCCCGAATTCGGTCCGCGGAATCGGCTGGTGTCCGATCCTTTCGTCCGCGGCGTCGACCTCGACGTACATGTGCGAACCCGGAACGGCCACAATCCCGCCGCCGACGACGCGGCAACGCCGATAGTCGGCATACATCGACGCGACCCGGACGTCGTATGCCGGCCACCGCGGATTGCCGGGATGCCAGGACACGTTCAGCATCAGGGGGCCGGTGACAGTCATCCAGCAGGCCCCCGACTCGGGGAGCCGTTCGGCAGCAACCGAATTCCCAACTGCCCAGGGAGGCGTACACGATGGGCGGCATCGCGGCGCTCAGGACGGACCGGACCGGCCGATCTCGGGCAGAACCCGACGGGTGGGAACGGCATGCGTACTCATGTTACAAATCGGGGAGTAGACAGCCGCGACACAAACACCGCGGGCCCCGATGTACCGCCGAGAACGGTAGCACGCGCCTACCGGCGCCCCGCGGGTTCCTGCTCGGGGTACTCGTCGACCACCAACTCCGCGGGGGCCTCGCCGGAGGCGTCGGCGGCCACGGCGGCGAGCTCCTCGCCGAGTGACTCCGCGGGTTCGTCGACGGACTCCTGAACCGACGTCTTCGAGCCGGTGAACAGGCAGGCGACGGCGCCGATCAGGCAGCACACCAGGGCGAAGGTGAAGGCCGCGGTCAGACCGTCGGAGAACGGATCGCTGATCAGGTGCGGGAAGAACTCGAGACCGGTGAGGTGATCGATACTGGCCTGCGGCAGACCCTGTAGCGCCTGGCCACCGACCTCCTGGATCGGGTTGACGCCCAGGAACGCCGCGAACAGGATGCCGACCGTGGGCAGGTGCGCGATGGAGTCGGCCGGTGCCGAGGGCATTCCGCCGGCGGTGAGGCCGTCGTACATCGCGGTGGGCAGGTGCTCGCTGAGACCCGCGATCATCATCGAGAAGAACAGCCCGATGGACAGCACCATCGCCGCGTTCTGGAAGGTCGTCATCATGCCGGCGCCGGAGCCGCGGGAGGTGATCGGCAGACTGTTCATCACCTCGGCGCGGTTCGGTGAGGCGAACAGGCCCATGCCGATGCCGTTGATGAGCAGGATCAGTGCGAACACCCAGTAGCTGAAGTCAACCGGGATCGCGATCAGGCCGGCGAACGTCCCGGCGGTGATCAGCATGCCGATGGTGGTGAACCACTTGGTGCCCAGCTTGTCCGACAGGGCGCCGGACACCGGTGCACTGAGCAGGAAGCCGACAGTCATCGGGACCATGTAGATACCGGCCCACAGCGGGGTCTTGGTGTAGTCGTAGCCGTGCTGCGGCAGCCAGATGCCCTGCAGCCAGATGATCAAGATGAACTGCAGACCACCACGCCCGATGGACGCCATCAGGTTCGCGATGTTGCCGAAGGTGAAGGAACGGTTCTTGAACAGCGACAGCTCGAACAGTGGGCTGTCCACCCGGGTCTCGATGATGACGAACGCGGCCAGCATCAGCGCACCGCCGATCAGTGCGGCCAGCACCCAGGGATTGCCCCAGCCCATGTTGGAGGTGCCGTAGGGCTGGATGCCGTAGGTGATGCCGACGAGGATCGCGACGAGGCCGATGGCGAAGGTGGTGTTACCCCACCAGTCCATCTTGGCCTTGCGGCGGACGCCGGTGTCGCGCAGCTTCAGGTACGCCCAGATGGTGCCGATGACGCCGAACGGGACCGAGACCAGGAAGATGTAGTGCCACTGGATCGGGGCGAGCAGGCCGCCGATGATCAGGCCCAGGAAGGAGCCGGCGATGGCCGCGACGCCGTTGATGCCCATGGCCAGACCACGCTGATTGGCCGGGAAGGCGTCGGTGAGGATGGCCGAGGAGTTGGCCATCAGGAATGCACCACCGATGCCCTGGATGATGCGCCAGAAGATCAGCCAGATGGCCGCTTCGGGACCGTCGAACCAGGTGATGGCGAGGAAGATCGACGACACGGTGAAGATGGCGAAGCCCATGTTGTACATCCGGGCGCGCCCGAACATGTCACCGAGCCGGCCGAAGCTCACCACGAGAACCGCGGTGACGACGAGGAATCCCATCATCATCCAGAGCAGGTAGCTGGTGTTGCCCGGCTCCAGCGGATTGAGGTTGATGCCCTTGAAGATATCGGGCAGTGCGATCAGCACGATTGAGCTGTTGATCGTCGCGATCAACATGCCGAGGGTGGTGTTGGACAGGGCGATCCACTTGTAGTGGGGCCCGAGATCGGAAGCCGTGGGGGCCGCGGTGGCGGCGGTCATGGTGTCTCCTGACGTGGTGGGGCTGGGTCGGCTGACGGGGCGTGGCGTCACTCGTCGGATCGCGTCATCGATCGACTCCGAGCGTGGAGCACTCGCCGTCGGTCAGGACGTCGGCGAGGGCGGCGATGCCGCGGGTGAGTTCGGCGCGGGTCTGCGGGTCGAGACGGTCCAGCGCGTCCGCGAGCATCAGCGCCTTCTTCGACTTGGCGTGGTTGATGAGTTCGGTGCCGGCCGGGGTCGCGGCGAGCTGGCGGGCCCGTCCGTCGTCGGGGTCGGGGAGCCGTTCGACGTAACCGCCCTGTTCGAGGTTGCCCACGATCCGTGACATCGTCGGCAGTGAGACCGATTCGCGTTCGGCCAGCGCGGAGAGGCGAAGTGGGCCGTGGTTGATGATCGTCCACAGTGCCGAGGCGACCCCGGCGCTGAGGTTTCCCTGCCCGCCGGCCCGCAACGCCCGTGTGATGCGCACCCACTGGTGGTAGAGCACGGCGACATCGACCGTCGGCGCGGTGCGCAGTTCATCGGTGGATGCGGACATGGCGGACGCCTTTCGGTGGGTGGGATACCGACAAATATAGTTGCTTGTTGCTAAGTAATCGAATGGTAAAGCGGACTACAAGTCCGGATCGCTACGTTGGGAGATACGCAGACATTCATCGACGACGACGAAGTGAGGCGACATGACACAGGTAGTGATCATCGGAGGACACGGCAAGATCGCGTTGCGGCTGGCCCGCATCCTGACCGGACGCGGCGACTCGGTGACCTCGGTGATCCGGACGGAATCGCAGGTCGACGACGTCGCGGCCACCGGCGCGAGCCCCGTGGTGGCGGACGTGGAGAACCTGGACACCGCGTCGATCGCGTCGGTGCTGGCCGGACACGACGTCATCGTGTGGTCGGCCGGGGCCGGTGGTGGCGACCCGGCCCGCACTTACGCCGTCGACCGCGATGCGGCGATCCGCACCATCGACGCCGCATCCTCGGCCGGAGTGAATCGTTTCGTGATGGTGTCCTACTACGGTGCCGGACCAGATCACGGTGTGCCGGAGGAGAATTCGTTCTTCGCCTACGCCGAGGCCAAGGCCGCCGCGGACACACATCTGAAGGACTCGCCACTGCAGTGGACGATCCTCGGGCCGTCGCGGCTCACCGACGAACCCGGTTCGGGCCGCGTCGAGGTCGGTGGCGGGGTCGACTCGAAGGGTGAGGTGAGCCGGGACAATGTGGCGCAGGTCGCCGCCGCGGTGATCGCGGCACCGGACACCGTCGGCAAGGTCATCGAATTCAACGACGGCGACGTTCCGGTGACCGAGGCGATCTGAGGACATCCGACTCCTCCGCACGAGTGGCCCCGGCGTCGATAATGGAGAGGTGACCATCAACCCGAGTGTCCTCGATCGGATGCGTTCTATCGTCGGCGATGCCAACGTCCTCACCGACCCCGACGCGATGGCGGGGTATCTGACCGACTGGATGGGCCGCTACCACGGCCACGCCGACGCGGTGATCCGGCCGCGCACCACCGCCGAGGTCGCGGATGTCGTCGGAGAGTGTGCGGCACAACGGATTAGGATCTGCGTGCAGGGTGGCAACACCGGGCTGGTCGGCGGTTCGGTTCCGCCGCCGGAGGCTCCGGGCGACGACGGTCTCATCCTGTTGTCGACCGCACGCATGACCGACATCGACGACGTCGACGAGGTCGGCGCGACCGTCGGAGCGCAGGCCGGTGCCACCATCGCCGCGATCGATGCCCGCGCCGAGTCGGTGGGTCTGATGTTTCCCGTCGACCTGGCCTCCCGGGAGTCCGCGACGGCCGGCGGGGTGGTGTCGACCAATGCCGGCGGGGTGCGGATGATCCGGCACGGCAACACCCGCGCGCAGATCCTCGGGATCGAGGCGGTCCGCGCCGACGGGCAGGTGCTGCGACGCTGGTCGCCGTTGGTGAAAGACAATGTGGGATACGACATCCCGGGCCTCCTCGCCGGCAGCGAGGGAACCCTCGCGGTGATCACCGGGGTGCTGTTCCGGTTGGTCACCGCCGCCTCGGCCACCGTCGTGCTGGTGGCGGCGCACGATCGCGTCGACGACGCCATCGCCCTGATCGGTCAGGCCCGGGAGGCGGGCCTGACCGTGGAGGCCGCCGAACTGATGACGCAGGCGGGTCTGGACCTGGTGCACGAGCACGGAACCCGGCGGCCGGTGGCCACCCCGGCCCCCGTACTATCTGCTGCTCGAGGTGTCCGGGGCCGGCGACCCGAGGAACTGGTGGTCGACCTCCTCGAGAACGGCACCGGCATCGTCGACGCGGTGCTCGAACCCGGGCCGGCGCGGGCCCTGTGGGAGGTGCGTGAAAGCCACACCGAATCCATCGCCCGCTCCACCACCACACCGGTCGTCAAACTCGACGTGTCCTTCCCGATCCGGGAGTTGCCTGCCGCCGTCACCGAACTCGAGGCGTTGCCCGGCGAGCTCGATTTCGCCTGCCGCCCCATCCTTTTCGGGCATGCCGGCGACGGCAACGTACACGTCAATCTGCTCGACGTGCCGGTCGAGCACACCACCGAGGTCACCGACCGGGTGTTCACCATCGTCGCGGGTCACGGGGGCAGTATCAGTGCCGAACACGGGATCGGCCGCGCCAAGACCGCGTGGACACATCTGGGACGATCGCCGGTCGACCTCGCGGCCATGCGGGCGATCAAGGACGCACTCGACCCCGACGGGTTGCTCAACCCGGGAGTCATCTTCGGCTGAGCCGAACCGGTTGCGGGAGGCTCAGAGCGCGGCACTCACCTGCGTCGACTCCAGCGGATGCGAGAACATCGGGTAGTCGAAGGAGATCGCGTTGTCGTGTTCGGCCACCGACGTCGCGGCGGTGCAGTCGGTCAGGGTGATCACCCGATAGCCGTTCTCATACGCCGAGCGCATCGTCGACTCCACACAGCAGTTGGTGAGGAAGCCACCGAGGATCACCGTCTCGATTCCCTTGCTGCGCAGGATGAAATCGATGTTGGTGGAGGCGAAGGTGTCCAGCCCGCGTTTGCCCTCGATGACGATGTCGCCGTCGGCCGGTGTCAGGTCGTCGACGATGCTCGCACCCCAGGTGCCCTTGACGAAGGCGTTGCCGTCGACGACCCCCTTGAGGATTCCGTAGGGGTGGCGGGTGAGTTCGCCGTATCCGGGGGCGAAGGTGATCGGTGCGTGCATGATCGTCACCCCGGCGGCACGCGCGGCATCGACGAGCGCGACGGTGTTGGCCAGCATGTCGGTCTTGTCCATCACCTCGGCCACCGCCTCGTGCAATACCCCGCCGTCGGAGGTGAATTCGTTCTGGAACTCGATGAGCACCAGGGCGGTGGTGGCGGGGTCGAGGGTGAGGGTGTCGGTCATGCTGATTCTCCTTCGCGCGATGCGGGGTGGCTCCCAGAAGACAATGCCGGGTGATCTGCGCCATAGTCAATGGAAGACCACGGAAGCCTTTGGCGGCAAGCCGCGCGCGGACCCGTCGTCGGTGAGACGATGCAAGTCGTGACCGATCACGTGGATGCACGGTTGGCAGAGTTGGCGCGCCGCAGCGGAGTGGCCACCAGCTTCGTGGGATGGGATTCCCTCGAACACACGGTGAGCGATCAGACTCTGAGGTCGGTGCTGACCGCCCTGGGCGTGGCCGTCGGCTCCGACGAGGAGATCGAGCGGTCGATCGCCGAGTCGGAGGTGGCGCCCTGGCGGGATTTCCTCCCGCCGGTCACCGTGGTCACCGAGGGTGCCGGCGCCGTCTTCTGGGTCCATGTGCCACATGGCAATCCGCTCGATGTGCACATCACCACCGAATCCGGGGTGCAGCGTCGCCCGCATCAGGTCGATTACTGGTGGGAACCGGTCGAGGTCGACGGTGTCCTCACCGGACGTGCCAGCTTCGCCGTGCCCACCGACCTCGAAGCGGGCTATCACGAGATCACCGCCACCGATCCGGCGGCCGGGCGCACCGAGACCACCCCACTCATCGTCACCCCGCGTCACCTCACCACCGCCGATGACCTGATCGGAGACCAGCGGTGGGGCCTGGCACTGCAGCTGTACTCGGTGCGGTCGGCGCGGTCGTGGGGCGTCGGAGACTTCGCCGACCTCGCCGAACTCGCCGCGTCCACGGCCAGCACCTACGGCGCCGACTTCATCCAGGTCAATCCGCTGCACGCCGCCGAGCCGGTGCCCCCGGTGGAGAACTCCCCATACCTGCCGACGACGCGGCGGTTCGTCAATCCGCTCTGCATCGCCGTCGTCGACATCCCGGAGGTGGCCGATCTGCCCAAGCGGCACCGCAAACTGATCGACCGGCTGGCCAAAGGCTTTGTGAGCGACAATGTGTCGACCAAGAAGATCAAGCGCAACAAGGCATTTCGGGCCAAACTGACGGCGCTCGAGTTGATCCACGAGGTGCCTCGACGTGCCGCCCGGGAGGCGTCGTACCGGGCGTTCCGGCGCCGCGAGGGTGACGGCCTCGCCGACTTCGCCACCTGGTGTGCGCTGGTCGAGGAGTTCGGTTCGGACAGTCCCAAATGGCAGGGGAAGCTACGGGATCCCGCTTATGTGGCGCGCCAGCGTCGGCGACTGGCCACCCGCATCGAGTTCTACACCTGGCTCCAGTGGATCTGCGACGAACAACTCGCCGCCGCGCAGAGCGCGGCCCGGTTGGCGGGCATGTCCATCGGGATCATCGCCGACCTCGCGGTCGGCGTCGGACGCGACAGCGCCGACGTGTGGATGCTCGGCGATGTCCTGGCGGCCGGGGCGACGGTCGGAGCGCCCCCGGACGGATTCAATCAGCAGGGACAGAACTGGAATCAGCCACCGTGGCATCCGAAGAAGCTTGCGTCGGCCGGGTACGCGCCGTACCGCGACATGCTGCGCACAGTCCTGCGGCACGCGGGCGGACTACGCGTCGACCACATCCTCGGACTGTTCCGGCTGTGGTGGATCCCCGACGGCGGTTCGGCCGCCGACGGCACTTACGTCCGCTATGACCACGACGCGTTGATCGGGATCCTCGCGCTCGAGGCGCAACGCGCGGGTGCCGTCGTCATCGGCGAGGATCTCGGGGTGTTCGAACCCTCGGTGCAGGACACACTGCGTGACCGCGGGATCCTCGGCTGCTCGATCCTGTGGTTCGAGCACGGCCCGTACGCGCCGATCCCGCCGGAACGCTACCGCGAGTTGTGCCTGACCGCGGTCACCACCCACGACCTCCCGCCGACGGTCGGATACCTGGCCGGCGACCACATCACGCTGCGCTCCGAACTAGGCCTACTCACCGAGAGCGAGGACGACGACCGGGCCCGCGAGGAACGCGACCGCGACGCGGTCCTGGCGATGGCGATCGAACGTGGTCTGCTTGCACCCGACACCCCGCTGACCGACAAACACACGATCAACGCTCTCTATCAGCTGATCGCGGCGAGCCCGTCGGTGCTGCTCAGCGTCGCACTGGTGGATGCGGTGGGCGAGCGGCGCATCCAGAATCAGCCCGGCACCGACGCCGATCAGTACCCGAACTGGTGCATCCCGCTGGCCGACGACGAACGGCGTCCGGTGCTCGTCGAAGACCTGCCCGCCAACGCGCGGTTCGCGTCACTGGTGGCCGCGCTCGAGGCGGTCGGGGTGGGCGGGGAGTCGGCCGGGGCCTGACCCGCCCCGCCGCTCAGTCGACGTCCGTGGCCCCGCGCCGGATGGCGATGGCAACCAGTGCGGCGGCGACGGCGCACAGCACCGCCACTCCGATGTTGAAGGCGATGCCCGTCGGGACCAGCCCCCACCGGGCGGCGGCGAGTCCCTGGGCGACGATCGGGATCGACAAGGCGACGTAGGCGACCACGAAGTAGGTGGAGGTGACCTCGGCCCGACGATCGGCCGGACTGGCCGCGACCACCGCGGCCAGGCCCTTGCTGAACGAGATGCCCTGCCCGGCACCGGAGATGACGGCCCCGATGATGAGCAGCGGCAGGGACTCGGCGGCCAGCGCCCAGGCGATCACCCCCACCCCGACGGTCAGCGCCGCGCAACCGGCGATCAGGGCGGTCCCGGTGGGGGCGCGCCGCCCCACGATCTGGGTGACAGCCGACGTGCCGAGCAGGATGGCGACGAGGGCGCCCGCCATGAAGTGATTGTCGATCCCGATGACGTGGGCGAGGAACGACGGTGCGACCGCGGTGAACGTCCCCAACACCGCGAAACCGGCGAAAGCCGCGATGGCCGGCCCGGTGAACACCGCACGCACCTGCGGTGGCACCGACAGCCGCTGCACTCCCACGCGCGCGCCGGGTGTCGGCCGGGCCGGTTCCGGGATGAACCAGATCGCGACCCCGACCACCAGCAGCAACGCGAGGTCGACGACGAAGACGGTGTGCAACGGTGACGGCGCGTACTGCGCGAGCACGCCGGCGAGCAGCGGTCCCAGGCCGAGCCCGCCGATGTTGGCGGCCGTGGCGATCGCCGGTGCCCGGAATCGCCAATTCGGCGGCGCGAGTTCGATCACCGCCGCGGTGGCGGTGCCGGTGTAGATCCCGGCCGACAACCCCGACACGATGCGGCCGACCAGGAGTTGACTCAGTCCGCCCGCGGCGAGAAAGATGATCGCGCTGATCGCCGAGAGCGCCACACCGGTGATCAGCAGTGGCCGGCGCCCGACGACGTCGGACCACCTGCCGAACACGATCAGCGCCGTGATGACGCCGGCGGCGTACACCGCGAAGATGATGGTCGTCGTGGCGACCCCGAAGTCCAGTTCGGCGCCGTAGATCGCGTACAGCGGGGTGGGGAGAGTGGTTCCCAGCATCACCACCGCGAAGGCGGCGACCGCGGCGGTGAATGCGGCCGAGGGGCCGATCGTGCGGTGAGCGGACATGCCTCATCCAAGCACGAGGTCTCGTCGATCTATTCCGGCACAGAATCAGACACGACGTGGCGCGGACAAGGCCACCGGGTGCGCTAGCCTTCACAAACATGTCGACAGATCCGCTGATTCTCGCCACCACCTCCCGAATGCCCTTTGCCGTCGACGAGATCCACAAACTCGGCGAGACCGGGCGCTTCGTCGTCGCCTCCGACACCTTCCGCGCTGCCCCCGGCAGTCACTCGCGGGGCGCGAGCAAGCATGTGACGGTACCCGCACCCACGCAGGAGACCCTGGCCTTCGTCGACGCCGTGGTCGAGATCCTCGATGAGTACCAGATCAACTGGCTGCTGCCGATGTTCGAGGACGTCTTCTACCTCGCCGCACACCGAGATCGGCTCGCCCAGGGGCGCGACATCGAACTCTTCTTCCCCGACCTGGAGACGTTGCGCCGGGTGCACGACAAGGTCAGCTTCACCGACCTGTGCCGCACCCTCGGCCTGCCCGTCGCCGAGACGATCACCGCGACCAGCCAGGACGAACTGCGGGCGGCCGCCGGGCACTGGGATCACTGGTTCGCCCGCGCCGCCTTCGGCCGTGGCGGCCTGGACATCGCGACCAACACCGGCCCGCTGGCCGGCGAGACCGACCTCGACGACATTCACCCCAGCGCCGACGACCCGTGGCTCGTGCAGGAGTTCCTCTCCGGCGTCGACCGCTGCAGCTGGAGCGTCGTCCACCACGGTGAGGTGGTGCTGCACTCGTGCTACGAGCATCCCCTCGCGATCGACAACCGCGGCGGCGTGATCTTCCAGTCCGTCGATTCGCCGGAGTCGCTGGAGACCGCACAGCGCATCGCCCGGGAACTCAACTGGCACGGTCAACTCTCCTTCGACTACCTGATGACCGACGACGGTGTGCATCACATGGTGGAGTGCAACCCGCGTCCGACGGCCGGCTGCACCGTCGCCACCGCCGAGGAGTTCGACACCGCGCTGTTCAACCCCGGCGGGCTCGTCGTCGTACCGCCGGGCCGTAAGAAGATGATCAAGGCCGCCGTCATCCGCGACGCACTGATGCATCCGTCGCACGCCCGCGGCAACGTCGCCGCGGCCAAGGGCGCCAAGGGCGTCTACGACCAGCGCAAGGACCATATGCCGCTGCTGTATTCGGCGTTGTCGCTGCAGCACATCCTGGCCTACCGCAAACAGCTGGGTATCAACCGTCAGAAGGGTGAGACGCTCGTCGCGACCCAGTTCTTCGACGTGCTCTACGACGGTTCGCCGATCGCCTGACGCCGATCGCCGGGAGCCGGGGGTTCCGGTCGACGACCGCATCACGTTAGTGTTGTCGTGGGTAACACACAATCATGAGGTGATGGCATGGGCGTTGACCACGAGGCGGTGATCGTCGGCGCCGGATTCGGCGGGATCGGCGCCGCGATCGAGTTCCGCCGGCTCGGCATCGAGGATTTCGTGATCCTCGAACGGGAGGACGATCTCGGCGGCACGTGGCATGTCAACCACTACCCGGGTCTAGCCGTCGACATCGCCTCGGCGACGTACTCCTACTCCTTCGAACCCAATCCACGGTGGTCGCGGCTGTTCGCGCCCGGGCCCGAACTCAAGCGCTACGCGGCCGACGTCGCCGAGAAGTACGACCTCAAGCGGCGGATGGAATTCGGGACCGTCGTGGAACGGGCCGTCTGGGACGACGAGGCCGCGGCGTGGATGGTGTCGACCGCCGACGGCGCGCAGCGCACCTGCCGATACCTGGTCACCGCCACCGGCTTCCTCTCCCAACCCCACACCCCCGACTTCGACGGCCTCGACACCTTCGCCGGCACCATCGCCCACACCGCCGACTGGGATGACGACCTGGATCTGTCCGGCCGGCGCGTCGCGATCATCGGCACCGGCGCCACCGCGGTCCAGCTGATCCCGGAGGCGGCCCGAAAAGCGGTCCACCTCACCGTGTTCCAGCGCACGCCGATCTGGGTGGTGCCCAAGGTCGACTTTCCCATCCCACGTGGGGTGCAGAGCCTCTTCGCCCGTTTCCCGCTGACGCAGCGGGCCGTGCGCCTGGTGAACACCTCGATGCTGGAACTGCTGATGGTGGTCGGTGTGCTGCACTTCCGGCAGGCCCGCCTCGGCAACCGTGTCGCGGCCCTGTTGGCCAAGGCGCATCTGCGGGCGCAGGTGCCCGACGCCGGCCTTCGCCGGGCGCTGACGCCGGACTACGACTTCGGCTGCAAACGACCGACCTTCTCCAACACCTACTTTCGGTCCTTCACCCGCCCGAACGTGACCCTGGAGACCGGCGGCATCGGACACCTCGAACCGGACGCGATCATCACCGGCGACGGCCGGCGGATCGAGATCGACACCCTGGTGCTCGCCACCGGATTCGACCTGTGGGACACCAACTTCCCGGCCTTCGAGATCATCGGCCGCGACGGCGTCGATCTGGGCCGGTGGTGGCGCGACACCCGATTCCAGGCGTATCAGGGCATCACCATGCCGAGGTTCCCGAATCTGTTGTCGCTCAACAGTCCCTACTCCTACAGCGGACTGTCCTACTTCACCACCATCGAGGGACAGATGCGCCACATGGCGCGCCTCTTCGGTGAGTTGCGACGCCGGGGTGCGCAGACGTTCGAGGTCACCGAAGCGGCCAACGCCGAGTTCCTCGACGAGGTCACCGACCACCTGCAGTCCTCGGTCTTCTACCGGGGCGACTGCGCGTCGGCGCGCAGTTACTACTTCAATCACCAGGGGGAGGCCGCCCTGCTCCGGCCAAACTCCACCCTCACCACTCTGCGTCAGATGGAACGATTCCCGCTCGAGGACTACAGCTTTCGCTGACGGCTCGTGCTCGACGATGCACGGGACTACCGTGGCGTCATGCGCGCATGGGCAGTCAACCGTCCGGGGCCGATCGAGAGCGGACCGCTGGACCTGATCGAGCGGCCGGTACCCGAACCGGGTACCGGCGAACTGTTGGTCCGGGTACGTGTGTGCGGGGTGTGTCGCACCGACCTGCACGTCAGCGAGGGCGACCTGCCGGTCCATCGCGCCGGGGTGACACCGGGCCACGAGGTGGTCGGCGAGGTCGCCGGATTCGGCCCCGGCGCCGACACCGGTGAGTTCACGCTCGGTGATCGGGTCGGGGTGGCCTGGCTGCACCACACCGACGGCACCTGCGCCTACTGTCGCCGCGGCGCGGAAAACCTCTGTCCGGCATCCACATACACCGGATGGGACGTCGACGGTGGATACGCCGAGTTCACTACGGTTCCCACCGACTTCGCCTACCGCCTGCCCGACGACGTCGACGACGTGACACTCGCACCGTTGCTGTGCGCGGGGATCATCGGCTATCGCGCACTCAAGCGCGCCTCACTGCCGGAGGGTGGGCGGCTGGGCATCTACGGCTTCGGTGGCAGCGCGCACCTGGCCACGCAGATCGCGATAGCCCAGGGCGCCCGGGTGCACGTGATGACCCGCGGCGAGCAGGCCGCCGAACTCGCGCGGTCGCTGGGGGTCGCCTCGGTCAGCGGTGCCTACGACGCACCGCCAGAACCGCTCGACGCCGCGATCACCTTCGCCCCGGTCGGCGAGTTGGTGCCGGTCGCGATGGCCGCCCTCGACCGGGGTGGAGTGCTGTCGATCGCCGGAATCCACCTCACCGACATCCCGAAGCTCAACTATGAGCGGGAGTTGTTCTACGAGAAGGAGATCCGCTCGGTCACCGCGAACACCCGGGCCGACGGCCACGAATTCCTGCGCCTGGTCACCGAATACGGCATCACTGCGACCACCCATCCCTACCCACTGACCCGCGCCGACGAGGCCCTCGCCGACCTCAAGGCCGGGCGCTTCGACGGCGCCGCGGTGCTCGTCGCCGACGAGTGAGGCCGGGACGACGGATGGCGGTGTGCGCTACACCGGTTCGAGCAACTCCGGGGAATTGTTGGCGACCCGATTGACCAACGGTGACACCTCGCGGATCGTGATCGCGGCGGCCACCTCGGCGCTCGGCGGTGCGAACAGCTCGTCGGGGGCCCGGTGATCGGGATCGAGCCAGGCGTCCCAATGCGCATACGGCATGATCAGCGGCATCCGGTCATGCACCTGGACCAGATCGCCGACTGCGTCGGTGGTCAGGATCGAGCAACTCAGCAGGGGAGCGGCCGCCTCGTCGGTACGGTCGTGCCACACCGACCACAGGCCGGCCATGAACAGCCGGGTACCGTCGGCCGGCGACATGAAGAACGGCACCTTGGTGGGCTTGCCCTTCGTATCCGGCGGGCCCTTCTTCCACTCGTACCACCCGTCCATCGGGATCAGGCAGCGACGCGACTTCACCGACGACCGGAACGAACTCTTCTCACCCGCGCTCTCGGCGCGCGCGTTGAACAGCAACGGGCCCTTGCCGACCTCTTTTGCCCACGGCGGCACCAGACCCCAGCGCATCGCGCGGATGCGCAGCGTGGGGTCGTCATCGGGATGGTCATGGTCGTGCCGCTTGACCACCGACATCACCGTCGTGGTGGGGGCGACGTTGTAGTTGGGTCCCAGGGCCCGCGGTGCCGCACCGCCATCGGAGTCGCCCGTCGCGGCGTCCGGCGCCGCCGGCACCTCGTTGACGGCATCGATCTCGGCGGCGAGCTTGGCCGGGTCGGTGGTCACCGCATATCGTCCACACATGGGTCCATCGTGGCACGGGGTCCCGACACCCGCGGTGTCGTCGCTGGTCAGGCGCAGATGTCGGCGGTCACCGCGGCGGTCACCGACACCAGGTCGGCCGGTGCCAGGGCCACCTCGAGGCCGCGTCGTCCGGCGCTGCACAGGACCTTCGGCCAGGACAGCGCCGAGACGTCGACGACGGTGGGCAGTGCCGTGCGCTGACCGATCGGGGAGACCCCGCCCAGGACGTACCCCGTGGAACGGGTCACCGCCTTGGCCTCACCCATCACCGCCTTACTCGCCCCCAACGCCGCCGCGGCCGCCTTCAACGACAGTTTCCGCGGCACCGGGATCACCGCGACCGCCAGGCCCGACCGGGATCCCGACAGTTCGATGACCAGGGTCTTGAACACCTGCTCGGCGGTGACGCCGAGCGCCTGCCCCAGCGCCTCGACGGCCTCGGATCCGTAGTTGTCGTTGCGCGGGTCGTGGGCGTAGCGGTGCACCTCGTGTGCGATGCCCGCCGCGACGAGCGCGGCGATGGCGGGGGTGGCGGCCACCGGGTTACCTCCTGGGTTCGGATGTCCGGCGCGGACCGAACATGTCTGGCACAGACCGGAACAATTGTCGCGTCGAGCCTGTTGTGACCACATGTCGGGGCACCTCGATTCGTCGGTGACGACGTCGGCGGCGCCCACCACACTGACCGGACACGGCGTCCGGCAACACACTCGATGCAGAGGAAGGCAGGTGGCCGGTGACCGCGGACATGCTCCTCGATCCCCCTCGCGAGCCGTTGGACGGGCTGCGCTCGCTAGACTTGATCGACATCATCGGGCAGCCGGAGGCGGTGCCCGCGAGCGTCAGCGTCGAAGGGATCGCAGTGACCGAAGCCGACCCAACCGAGCAGGAGCAGACCGACCAGGCCGCGGCTCCTGCTGCCGGTGCGCCGGCCGAAGGACCCGGATCCGCCGCGCCGCGCCGCGCCGATCCGAATGAATCGTCCCAGGACCTGACCGAGCGGTTCGAACGCGACGCGCTTCCGCTGCTCGACCAGATGTACGGCGCAGCACTGCGGATGACTCGGAATCCGGCCGACGCCGAAGACCTGGTGCAGGAGACCTACGTCAAGGCCTTCTCGGCATTCGCATCGTTCCGCGAGGGCACCAACCTCAAGGCGTGGCTCTATCGCATCCTGACCAACACCTACATCAACGGCTACCGCAAGAAGCAGCGGCAACCGGCGCAGTACCCGACCGACGAGATCACCGACTGGCAACTCGCCGCCACCGCCGAGCACACCTCGACGGGGCTGCGATCGGCGGAGATCGAGGCCCTCGACGCGCTCCCCGACGACGAGATCAAGGCAGCCCTGCAGGCGTTGCCGGAGGATTTCCGGATGGCCGTCTACTACGCCGACGTCGAAGGTCTTCCGTACAAGGAGATCGCCGAGATCATGGACACACCGATCGGGACCGTCATGTCGCGGCTGCACCGGGGACGCCGTCAGCTTCGGGAACTGCTGGCCGACGTCGCACGTGAACGCGGCTTCAACCGGTCGGCCACGGCGAAGAGCGAGGTGACCCAGTGAGCGAGAACACCACTACACCGGTACCCGACGACGACCCGGAGTTCACCTCGCTGGATTGCTCGGCGGTCATCGCCGACGTCTGGTTGCTGCTGGACAACGAATGCGACCCCGACGCGCGGGAGCGGCTCAAGTCGCATCTGGACAACTGCCCGTCGTGCCTGGCCCACTACGGCATCGAGAGCGACTTGAAGGCCCTGATCAACCGAAAGTGCGGAGGGGATCAGGCGCCGAAGGGCCTGCGTGACCGGCTGCGCGTCGAGATCCGCCGGACCGTCGTCGTCACCGAGACGCGGTACTCCACCGGGGAGTGACCACCGGGGAGTGACGGCACAAAAAACGCCCGGTCGGGAGTCGGTCGATCAGACCGGCGTCACCGTTCCGGGCGTTTTCCCGTGTCGCTGCGCAAGATGCTCAGGAGTTGGGGCGCCTGCCGTGATTGGCTGCGTTCTTCTTACGTGCGCGCTTTTTGCGTCCGCGCTTACCCATGGCGGGCCTCCTTCGTCGAAATGTGTACCCACCAGTGTCCCATGAGGTCGCCCGCATCCGAGAATCGGCCGGTGGTCGGGGCTCGCCCGCGCATCCCGGCTAGGTTGTCCCTATGGCAGAAGACGTCGTGGCCGAGATCGTCGCGAGCGTGATGGAGGTGCTGGTCACCGCGGGACAATCAGTCGACGTCGGTGACACGATCGTGCTCGTGGAGTCGATGAAGATGGAGATCCCGGTTCTCGCGGAGGAACCCGGTGTGATCGCCGAGGTCAAGGTCGCCGTCGGCGACGTCGTCCAAGCCGGCGACGTCATCGCCGTCTACCGGTGACCGCGGCCGCCCATGTCGACCCTGGCCGATCTGCTGGCCGAACACACCACACTCTCCGATCACGCCGCCGCCCATCTGCAGCGGCTGGTCGCCGAGTGGCAACTGGTCGCCGACCTGTCGTTCGCGGACTTCGTGTTGTCGGTGCGCACCGAATCCTCCGACATCGTCAGCGTGGCGCAATGCCGACCCAACACCGCCTCCACTGTCTTCCCCGCCGACGAGGTGGGTACCGTCGTCGACCCGGCCAAGAATCCGCAGGTGCCCCGTGCATTCGAGGAACGGCGGATTCTGCGTGACGAGGACCCGACGTGGTTCGGTGCGATGGCGATCCGGCGCGAGGCCGTGCCGGTGGGGTACGACGGCGCGGTGATCGGGGTGCTCACCCGTGCGGTGGACCTCACGCATCCGCGGTTGCCGTCGCCGCTGGAACTGGCCTATCAGGACTGCGCCAACGACCTCTGCCAGATGGTCTCCGACGGGACGTTCCCCCAACTGGAGGGAAATCCGCGTGGATTGTCGACGCCGCGCGCCGGAGACGGATTCGTGCGCGTCGACGCCCGCGGCATGGTGGTGTATTCGAGTCCGAACGCACTCTCGGCATTCCACCGGATGGGCTGGACCGCCGAACTCACCGGCGCGCGCCTGTCGGCGGTGACCGCCTCGCTGCTCACCGATCCCTTCGATTCCGAGGACGCCGCCCTCATGATCGACGCCGCGGCGGGTGTCAGCGCACCGCCGGCCGGCCCGTACCGCGACGTCGGGATGCGGATGGAGGCCGACGCCCGCCGTGCCTCGGTGTTGCTGCGTGCGGTGCCGCTGCGTCCCCGTGGAGAGAGCACCGGCGCGATTGTCCTGATCCGCGACGTCACCGAAGTCAAACGTCGCGATCTGGCCCTGATCAGCAAGGACGCCACGATCCGCGAGATCCATCACCGGGTCAAGAACAACCTGCAGTCGGTGTCGGCGCTCCTGCGTCTGCAGGCCCGGCGGACCAGTAACGCCGAGGCCCGTGCGGCCCTCACCGAGGCGGTGCGTCGCGTCGGTTCCATCGCCCTGGTGCACGAGTTGCTCTCCGGCAGTGTCGACGAGGAGGTCGATCTCGACGAAGCGGTCGATCGTCTGGTCCCCACGCTGGTCGACGTGGCCTCCGGGGAACGCCCGGTGATGGTGCGACGGGTAGATCGGTTGGGTGTGCTGGCCTCGGATCTCGCGATGCCGCTGGTGATGGTCCTCACCGAACTGATCCAGAATGCGATCGAGCACGGTTTTGCGGCCGAACGGCCCGACGCGCTGATCGAGATCCGAGCCGATCGTGATGTGCGGCGACTCCGAATCCTGGTGCGTGACAACGGTTCGGGACTTCCCGAAGGATTCGACTTGGCGTCGTCGGACCGGCTGGGGTTGCGGATCGTGCAGACGCTCGTGTCGATCGAGCTCGGCGGCGAGGTGTCGGCGGGACCCAACCCGGTCGGGGCGGGAACACAGGTGGAGATCACCGTGCCGCTGCGACGCGAGACAATGCGCTGAACACCAAAAAACCCTGCCGTGGCCGGGTCTTCTAGGTGCCGCCGGACAGTGGCGGCGTGTTGATCTGATCGCTCAGACGCTGCTGCGTGTGCGGGTGCGTGCGGTGCGACGCTTCAGTGCGCGTCGTTCATCCTCGCTCATCCCGCCCCAGACTCCTGCGTCCTGGCCCGATTCCAGTGCCCACGACAGGCACTCTGCGGTGACCGGGCACCGCGCGCAGACGAGCTTCGCATCGGCGACCTGTGCGATGGCCGGACCACTGGTTCCCACCGGGAAGAACAGTTCCGGATCTTCGTCGCGACAAATGGCCTTGTGACGCCAGTCCATTCCTTCTCCTTCACGTGCGCGTGCGCACCACTCGATAACCGTTGGTTGGTTCGTGTTGGCTGTAACCGATAGTTCACGCGGAGGCACCAAATGTTTCCGCGCTGTTGCTTGTGAATACTTTCACGAATCCAGCCGAAGTCAATGGTGTTCCGTTAACACGTGTGCAATATCACTGTCGGTGCCGCCCGAATTGCAGGGGGCAGTGTGTCACCTCGAACTCCGATGATCTATTCTACGCTGGCTTCGGCGTTTTCGTCAGGTGTTTTCGCAGGTCGTCACCGATGGGTGCCACGTCGCCCGCGCAAGGGGCAGTGATTCGCGACACAACCGAAGCGGCGCGGGTGTCACGTGCAGTGGCGTCGGTCACCCTTGGGGTGTATCGAGCTCGGGTGCGACGACGTCGAGGGCGTCGGGCAGGAAGTCGAATCGGATGTCGGTGAATGCGCCGATGTAGTCGCCGTCCATCTGCACGTCGATCGGTTCTGCGGCGGCAAAGGCCACCCACGTCACGTCGTCGTCGCGGAACAGGTGACGGGCCTTCGGGTCGGCGCCGCCGAGAAGTCGTAGGGCCAATGGGAGATTGCGCAGCACTCCGGTGGAGGTGGCCGCGAAGACGCCGAGGCGGGTGCCGAAACCGGTCGTCGGATTGGTGCGGATCTCGCGGCGCCCGAGGTAGGTCCACGGACTGGTGTTGCTGACGAATGCGAAACGCACCCCGTCGACCGGCTCGTGGCCGTCGGCGGTGACGGTGAAAGTGCTTGTGCCCCCGGCATTGGTGAAGAAACTGGTGACGGTCGTCGCGAGGTAGCGGACCGGGGTGGCCGGCTTGCCCGCGTGGCGTTTGTCCTCCATCGCGTGGACGATGATCGCGTCCATGCCCATACCGGCGTTGAACAGGAACCAGCGGTCGGCGGAATGTCCCAATCCGATGCGCCGGTGGCTGCCGCGGTCGAGTAGATCGATCACCTGCCGGGTGGCCTGCAGGGGATCGGCGTCGATGCCCAGGGTGCGGGAGAACACATTGGCGCTGCCCCCGGGGATCACCGCCAGCGCGGGAAGTCGGGCGGGCGGCGTGCGTGTCGGCGGTCCGAGCAGGCCGTTGACCGTCTCGTTGACCGAACCGTCGCCCCCGTGGACGATGACCGCGTCGTAGTTCTCCGCGACCGCCCGGGCACCGAGCTCGCCGGCATGTCCCCGATGCGTGGTGTGTTCGACGTCGACGGGGAAGTGCGCGCCCAGGGTGTGCACGAGCGCATCACGGCCGGCCGGACTGGTCGCGGTGGCGAATGGATTGACGATGAGCATGACGCGCACGACATCCGAGGATATGGGGTCGACCCCGACCGGCGCAGGTTCGGGTGGCGAGGGCGTGCCACACCTTCCCCTTTACCCTGGACGGGTGAGCAAGCGCAGTGATCCCGCCACCGGTACGGACGCGGCCGACACCGATCGGCCACCGACCCCGATCCGGGTCGCCGGCGCCCTGACGACCCTCGAGGGAGTGCTCGCACTGATCGTGGCGGCGGTCCTGGTGATCCGAGGACTGACCGAGGATCGGCACGATGCGTTCAACGGCATCGGAACGGCGTTGTGGCTGGCCATCATCTTCGGTGGGGTGCTGGCCGGCGGTGTGGCTCTGGTGACGGGACGGCGGTGGGGTCGGGCGATCTCAGTGGTCGCCCAGATCCTGCTGCTACCGGTGTCCTACTACCTGTTCACCAGCCATCAGCCGCTGTGGGCGGTGCCGTTGGGTCTGCTGGCGCTGATCACACTCGGCTTTCTGTTCGCCCCGGCGTCGCTGCGCTGGATCGCAGGCGATCTGGAGATCTCCGAACCCGAGCCGCCCACCCGATCGGGCCGCCCGAAGGGTTCGCCGCCCGGGTCGAAGCGGCGGGGAACGCGCTGATCCGAGCGGGTGTGGCGGTGCGCGGCGTGGTGCGATCGGATCCGCGTCGTCGATGTGGTCGGCCGCACAGAATAAGCACACCGGTGGCCGTATGGTGGACGCCATGACGCGCATTCTCGCGATTGCCAACCAAAAGGGCGGGGTGGCCAAGACCACGACCGTCGCATCCGTGGGGGCGGCGTTGGCCGACTTGGATGTGTCGGTTCTGGTGGTGGATCTGGATCCCCAAGGGTGCCTGACGTTTTCGTTGGGACACGATCCCGATCAGATCCAGGCATCGGTACATGACGTTCTGCTGGGGGACGAGGAGATCGCCGATGTCCTCCTCGACACCGAGGACAGGGTGACCCTGCTGCCGGCGACCATCGATCTGGCCGGCGCCGAGGCGCTATTGCTGATGCGACCCGGGCGCGAATACGCGCTCAAGCGCGCGCTGGCGGAGGTGGCCGAGGATTTCGACGTGATCCTCATCGATTGCCCGCCGTCGTTGGGGGTGTTGACGCTCAACGGATTGACCGCGGCCGACGAGGTCATGGTGCCGTTGCAGTGCGAGACGCTCGCCCACCGCGGGGTGGGTCAGCTCCTGCGCACGGTCACCGAGGTGCAGCAGATCACGAATCCGAACCTGACGATGCTCGGTGCGGTCGCCACGTTGTACGACGCCCGCACCACCCACAGCCGTGACGTGCTCTCCGATGTCGCCGATCGCTACGACCTGCCGGTGCTCGATCCGCCGATTCCGCGTACCGTACGCTTTGCCGAGGCGTCGGCATCCGGTGCGTCGGTGATGCGGGGACGAAAAAACAAGGGCGCCACCGCATATCGTCAGCTGGCCGAGAATCTGTGGAAGCACTGGGATGGCGGCGCGGACGTGGTCAACTCGGATCTGAGCTGACGCGCCCCCGGGTCGGCAAGCCCTGCGGTCGATCAGCTCTGCGGTGCGAACGCCTCGACGATGCCGCCGCGCTGTTCGATCACGTTGTCGCCGAGCACCCGCAGGCTGATCACGCCACGCTGGTAGTCGTGGCGGGTCAGCGGGATGGTGCGTACCGGTTCGCCGGTCGCCGGGTTGCGCACGCTGATCCCCGACGGCCCGGGAAGCAGGAGTTCGTCGCCCATCATCTCGCCGGGGCCGAGCGCCGCCGGGACCTGATACTTCGGGCGCATCGTGCCGGCGTCGAGGACCAGGGTGTCGGTGCCGGTGAAATAGGTGACCAGCCCACCTGAGGTGAGTGCGACGCTGTCGGCGGGCGGGCTGGCGAGCCCGTTGACGGTGTTGGAGCCCGTCTGCGCGCCGTCGGAACCGAACTGGCGCACGCTCGGCTGGGTGGGTGCGGCGGCGTTGGCGCCGCCGTCGTAGACCGCGATGGCCGAGGTGCTCATCCCGATGACCACCGGCGGTGCGCCGGTGGCGCGGTCGGTGATCAGTGAGGATCCGTACTGGCTGACCCGCTCGTCGCTGTCGAGGACCGCACCGAGCACCGTCAGTCGATAGCCGATGTCGCCGGCGCACCGCTCGATGACCGCGATCCGATCACCGGCGATCGCGGCGGAGTACAGGTGGCAGTCGCTGCGTCCGGGCTGCACGCCGGGCTTGACCGGTGCGGTGACCCGGCCGTATTCGATTCCGCGGACCAGGTTCGATCCCCAGGTCTCCAACCGGTCCGAACCCTGCGCCAGGACGTATCCCGATCCCGCGGTCACGGTCACCTCGTCGTCGGCGTCACTGGTCCGGGCACCCTTGCGCCCGCCGGTCGCCGCGTCGAGTGCGGTGACCTCCGAGCATCCCCGCGAATTACGGTAGACCGCGATGGCCTCGTTGAGGCTGTCCGGCCAGGCGGCGACGGCGGTGCACAGGGGTTCGTCGCGGGAGTAGGTCCACAGTTGCCCGCCCGTCGACGGGTCGCGTCCGGTGACGGTGCCACCGTCGGCGGTGATGATGGTCGACGCCGCCACGGCGGGAACCGTCGTCGCGCCGGAGGCGGCATGCCAGCGGGGGGTAAAGGAGGCCGGTACCGCGGCCGCCGGTTCAACGGCCGACGGGGTGGCGTCGGCCTGCTCGCTGGTGGTGTGACGAGCCGGGCTGACCGACCACACCACCACGGCACCCACGATGAGCACCACCACGATCAGGGCGCTCACGATGAGATCGAGCCGGGTACGTCGCTCCGGTCGGATCCGTTTCACCGGCGGTGTCCGGGGTTCGGTCGGCGTCGAGATGGCTTGTTGTCCCTTGCCTGTTCAGTGTTGGTCGGTCGTGTCAGGGGTTGATCGGCCGGGTTACTCGGCGGAGGCCACCGGGCTCGACGAGGAGTCGCTCGCGCCGGCCCCACTTCGGCGGCGGGAACCGCCGCGCCGGCGTCGACGCTTGCGTGCTGCGGGATCGGCCGATTCCGACCCCGTCGATCCGGCGTCGGTGGCATCCGAGGTGGCCGCCGGCGACGCGGTACCCGCCTCGGCGGTGTGGCTGTCGGCGGTCTGACCCCCGCGGGTGCGGCGACGGGTCCGGGTGCGGGCCGGTCGCTCCGACCGGGGGCGGCGTTCACCGGCGTCGGTATCCGCCGAGTCGCGTTCGCGTTTCGGCTTGGCGACGCGGCCGGTGGCCGAGGCGGGGATACCGAGCTGCTCGCGCAAATGCTCCGAGGTCGAATACGTCTCGACCGGCTCGGGCACACCGAGTTGCAGGGCTGAGTTGATCAGCTCCCAGCGGTGCAGCTCATCCCAGTCGACCAGGGTGATCGCGGTGCCGGTACGGCCGGCGCGACCGGTGCGGCCGATGCGGTGCACGTAGGTCTTGTCGTCCTCGGGGCATTGGTAGTTGATGACGTGGGTGACGTCGTCGATGTCGATGCCGCGGGCCGCGACGTCGGTGGCGACGAGGACGTCGATCTCACCGGTCCGGAACTTCTTGAGCGCCTTCTCGCGGGCGATCTGGCCCAGGTCGCCGTGAACCGCGCCGACGGAGAAGCCGCGTTCGGCGAGGTCGTCGGCCACCTTCTGAGCGGTCCGCTTGGTGCGGGTGAAGATCATCGTCGCGCCGCGACCGTCGGCCTGCAGGATGCGGGCGACCAGTTCGGCCTTGTCGAGGGCGTGCGCGCGGAAGACGTACTGCGTGGTGCGCTCGTGCACGGCCGAATCGTTGGCGTGTTCGGCGCGGATGTGGGTGGGCCGATGCAGGAAGGTGCGGGCCAGGGTGACGATCGGACCGGGCATGGTCGCCGAGAACAGCATCGTCTGCTTCTTCTCAGGCAGTGCCGCCATGATGCGCTCGATGTCGGGCAGGAAGCCGAGGTCGAGCATCTCGTCGGCCTCGTCGAGCACCAGCACTGCCACCTTGCCCAGGATCAAGTGCCCCTGCTGCGCGAGATCGAGGAGGCGACCGGGGGTGCCGACGACGACGTCGACGCCGGCCCGCAACTCGGAGATCTGCGATTCATAGGGTCGTCCGCCGTAGATCGCGGTGATCTTCAGCGGGCGCTGGGTGTCGTCGGGAAGTGTCACGTCGAGGGTCTTCGCGGCCACCTCGAGGTCACCGGTGACCTGCAGACACAGTTCCCGGGTCGGCACGATGACCAGGGCGCGGGGGGTGTTGTCGAGTGGTCGCACACCGGACTGTTCGGGATGGACGAGTCGGTGCAACAGGGGCACACCGAACCCGTAGGTCTTGCCCATGCCGGTGCGGGCCTGGCCGATCAGGTCGTCGCCGGCGAGAGCCAGCGGCAGGGTCAGTTCCTGGATCGCGAAGGTGTGGGTTTTGCCGTCCTTGGCGAGGGCGTCGACGATGCGGTCGTCGACGCCGAGATCGGCGAAGGTGGGCGAGGTGTGGGCGTCGTCGACGATGGTCGTCTGGACGTCGTTGGTCTGCGCATCGGTTGTTTGCGTGTCGGTTGTCTGCACGTCGGAGTCGCTCATATGGGGTTGTGGAGCCTTTCATGTGTCGTCGAGCACGCACGAAGGGTTCCACGGATACCGGCGTCTCGCGGCGTCACCGCGCGGCGGAAAGGCCGCGGCGGGCGACAGTGGGCTCGAAGTGCGCGCACATTTCTGGTGGTCCGCGAACGAGTCGGGCGCCGGACGGCGGCCTGGCGACGGTCCGGGCCCAGGTGGCCTTGACCCCCGAGCGCCGTTGTCCGCGGTACTACACCGACCACGAGTGTACGTGGTCGGCCCGGTGGCCCGTTACCATCGGGGCATGTCGTCGCCCTCCGCCTCCTCCGAGCCCGTGCCGACCGACCCCGCCGCGGAACTGCCGGCCGACTCCGTCGGGCAGGAGAACGCTGCCGTCGGCAAGTTGTTCGCCGTGCTGCTGGCCGGCGAGTACGCCGCCTTCTACCGGCTGATCGAGGAGTCGGCGATGGCCCCCGACGTGCCCAGCGGCATCGCGATCGCCCGGATGGCGGCCTCGGAAATCGCGCACTTCGAGAAGCTGAGTGAGCAGGTGACCCGTCGGGGTCTGGACCCGGCGGAATCGGTCGTGCGGTATCGCAACGTCTTCGACCAGTATCACGAGGCGACCACCCCGCAGACCTGGCTCGAGGTGCTGGTCAAGGCGTATGTGGGTGACGGCCTGGCGGCCGATTTCTACGTCGAGCTCGCCGAGATGCTGCCGCCGGCGGCCCACGACGTGATCTCCGAAGTGATGGCCGAGACCGGCAATTCGCAGTTCGCCCGCGATCAGGTCCGCAAGGCGATCGCCGCCGATCCGGCGTTGCGGTCACCGCTGACATTGTGGGGACGACGGTTGCTCGGCGAGGCGGTGACCCATGCGCAGTGGGTGCTGGCCGCCGAGGAAGGCGTGATGGACCTGTTGTTCTCCGCGACGTCGTCGTTGTCCGGCGTTGCCGACTTCTTCGATTCGATGACGGCGCGTCACGCCGAGCGGATGTCGGACATGGATCTGGGCTGACCTGCGATCGGTCCGGGCGCGTTTCGCTGTGAGCGGAGTGGGTGCCGCCGGTGCGCACGACTCGATTAATCTGGTGCCGCAGGCGTGGTCGTGCCCGATCGTGGCGCGAGCGTCGTCGAGCCGAGTGTTCGACACGCAGTGATGTCGACGAAAGCCGTAGAGAGGGTTGGCCATGACCATTGAAGTGAAGATCGGTATCACCGACAGCCCCCGCGAATTGGCGATCCAGTCGCCCCTGGACAGTGACAAGGCCCTTGCGGCGGTGGAGGCGGCCCTCACGGGCAAGGAACAGTTGTTGACCCTGACCGACGACCGTGGCGCCCGGTACCTGGTGCCGGTCACCAAGATCGCCTATGTGGAGGTCGGAGCCGCCGAGAATCGCCGGGTCGGATTCGGTTCCTGACCCGCGTCCAGACCACGAAAAAGCGCACCGCGGCCGAAGGGGCCCGGTGCGCTTTCGTTTGGGATGGCGCGTTGTGTGGGGTGGCAGGCGTCGCGCCTCTGATTGCGTTCGACGGGTTTTATTCGGCGGCGAACGAGTCGTCGTCGGCCGGGTCACCGAGGTCGTTGCGCGGTACGTGGGACAGGCCGCCCCACAGCAGTGCGACCGTGGTGTCGACGGCGGTCTGCTTGTCGATGGGCCGCTTGGCCTCGAGCCAGTAGCGCGCGTTGACCTGGCTGGCGCCGACGAGTCCGGCGGCGAGCATCCGGGACCGGTAGGGGTCGAGTCCGGAATCGTGCATGACCAGCCCGTACACCGCGTCGACGCAGGCCTCGGTGGCACCTTCGGTACGCCGGATGACGGCCGGATCCATCACGTCGGAGGCGAAGATCAGGCGATAGCCGGAGTTGTCGGAGTCGATGAAGTCGAAGAAGGCCTGGACGGCGGCTCGGACACGTTGCCGGTTGTCGGTGGTGGTGAGCAGCGCGTTGTTGACGTCGACGACCAGTTTTTCGGCGTGGGAGTCGACGACGGCGATGTAGAGGTCGAGCTTGGACGGGAAGTGTTGGTACAGGACCGGCTTGCTGACGCCGGCGTGGATGGCGATCTCATCCATGCCTGCGGAGTGATAGCCGCGTTCGACGAAGATTTCGCTCGCGGCCTCGAGAAGTTGCAGGCGCCGGGCACTCCGTGGCAGGCGGGCGCCATTGCGTCCGGAGGACACGTTTGCGGCGGTAGACATGGTTCGAGGGTACTCGGGTGAACCTCGGCGATGGCCCCCGGATCACCGGGTGAGACGTCGTGTGAATGCACAGGGATCGTCGATGTCGGTTCATGTCCTACGTGGTAATGGCGTGTCGCTGTGAGAGGGTGTGAACCGTGAGCCGCACAGATGACGTGCCGGGCGCCGGGAGCGAAGCGAGCGGGCCCGGTTTGGGGGGCGCCGACAGCGATGCGAGCGGGCCCGGTTTCGCCGGCGCCGGGAGCGCGGCGAGCGGTCGGGTCCGGGCCAGGGATGTGGGTCCGCGTGCGCCGCGGGCCCGGTCGAGTACGCGCTCGGGTGGTGCTCGCCGTACTCAAGGAGGAACCGGCAGTGGTGCGACCGGCACCGGAGATGGCGGTGATGGCGAGTCGCCGATGCGTCGTCGGCCGATTCCGGATCAACCGTTGCGGGCGCGTTGGGATCCGACCGATGACAGTGGGCGACAACGGTCGGACCGGGATGCGGTCCCGACCAGGAAGAAGCAGAGCGCGGTAGGGCGCTTCGTCACGACGTACGGGTGGCGCGCGTATGCGATCCCGGTGCTGGTGGTCCTGACGATCGTGTTGTTGGTGTTCACACTGCGTGACACCGGTGACGACGATTCGTCGGCTCCGATCACCCCGGATCCGATGTCGCGCAACGCCAACGTGACGACGGAGACCCGTGCGATCGGTGCGCCGACCGGGGATGGGCAGGGTGTCGACCTGGCCGCGGCTGTATTGCCGGAGGGTGGCCACTTCACCGTCGACGGGAAGAAGACGTTTCACGTCGTCCCGGGTACGACCGCGCAGGTCGGCAGCGGTGGTCAGGTGTACACCTACACCGTCGAGGTGGAGGACGGGCTGACCCCGGCCGATTATGGCGGGGACCGGGTGTTCGGCCGGATGGTGGATGCGACTCTGGCCAATCAGCGCAGCTGGATCGGCGACGGCAAGGTCTCGTTCCGGCGGATCGATCGGGGGGAGCCGGATCTGCGGATCTCATTGACGTCGTCGGCGACCACGCGCGAGTTGTGCGGGTATCAGGTTCAGGCGGAGACGTCGTGTTTCTATCCGCCGATGGAGCGGGTGACGATCAACGAGGCGCGGTGGGTGCGCGGGGCCACGTCGTATCAGGGTGATGACGTCGCGTACCGGCAGTACCTGGTGAATCATGAGACCGGCCACGGCATCGGGTACGAGCATCATGTGCCGTGCCCGGCGAACGGGGCTCTTGCGCCGGTGATGATGCAGCAGTCGTACGGAATGTCGAATTCGGGGCTGATCCTGCTCGATCCGGACATCTCGCAGGCGGATCGTTCGTTTGTCTGCAAGCCCAATCCGTGGCCGTTCCCGGCGCGTTCGTCGACCTGAGGGGAATGACCGGGTCCGGGCCGTCGTTGTGCTCACCAGTTCTTGGTTGATCTATTTCGGGAGGCCCGTACCGTGTCGTCCTTGCCGCCGCTGGTGGAACCCGCGGCCGAATTGTCCAATGACGAGGTTGCGCGCTACAGCAGGCACCTGATCATCCCGGATGTCGGGATGGAGGGGCAGAAGCGTCTGAAGAACGCGAAGGTGCTGGTGATCGGGGCCGGCGGCCTCGGTTCGCCGACGTTGTTGTATCTGGCGGCGGCGGGCGTGGGCACGATCGGCATCGTCGAATTCGACGTGGTCGACGAGTCGAACCTGCAACGTCAGGTGATTCACGGGCAGTCGGATGTGGGGCGGCCGAAGGCCGAGAGTGCGCGGGATTCGATCGCCGAGATCAACCCGTACGTGACGGTCAACATCCACGATCAGCGGCTCGAGCCCGAGGGCGCCATCGAGTTGTTCTCGCAGTACGACCTGATCCTGGACGGCACCGACAATTTCGCCACGCGGTATCTGGTCAACGATGCGGCGGTGTTGGCGCACAAGCCGTATGTGTGGGGGTCGATCTATCGGTTCGAGGGGCAGGCTTCGGTGTTCTGGGAGGACGCGCCGGATGGGCGTGGCCTGAACTATCGCGATCTGTATCCGCAGGCGCCGCCGCCGGGTATGGTACCGTCCTGCGCGGAGGGCGGGGTGCTGGGCATCCTGTGCGCGTCGATCGGGTCGATCATGGGGACTGAGGCGATCAAGCTGATCTGCGGGATCGGGGAGCCGTTGCTGGGCCGTCTGATGGTGTACGACGCCCTCGACATGACCTACCGCACCATCAGAATCCGCAAGGATCCCGACGGTGAGCGGATCGCAGGGCTCATCGACTACGAGGAATTCTGTGGTGTCGTGTCGGATGAGGCCGCGCAGGCCGCTGCCGGTGCGACGCTGACGGCCGTGGAGTTGAAGGAGAAGATCGACGCGGGGGAGACGCTCGCGCTGGTCGATGTCCGCGAGCCGGTCGAGTGGGAGATCGTGCACATCGACGGTGCGACGTTGATCCCGAAGGACCGGATCCTGTCGGGGGCGGCGCTGGCCGAGATCCCGCAGGACCGTCCGACGGTGCTGTATTGCAAGACCGGTATCCGGTCGGCGGAGGCCTTGGCGGCGCTCAAGCGTGCCGGGTTCGCCGATGCTCGTCATCTGCAGGGCGGGATCACCGCCTGGGCCAATCAGGTCGACAAGGAACTGCCGGTGTACTGACTCCCCGGTCGGTTCACGCCGGGGAATCGAGCATGTCGCCGCGTCGCTGCACGTGATCGGGCGGTGCCCGGAGGTAATCTCTGCAGACGTGAACAGCGTCGAGCCGCCCGAGCATGTGCTCAACACCTTCGGGCTGACCGCCCACCCGCCCATCGCGATGGGCGATACCTGGGTCGGTGGATGGCGCGTGGGTGAAGTGGTGCTGTCGTTGGTACCCGATCATGCGCGCGCCGCGTGGTCTGCGTCGGTGCGGGAGAACCTGTTTGTCGAGGGTCTGCGGATTGCCCGGCCGTTCCGCGCCACCGACGGCCGTTATGTGGTGTCGGGGTGGCGGGCCGACACCTATATCGCGGGCGCCCCGGAGCCGCGGCACGACGAGGTGGTGTCGGTGGCCGAGCGGCTGCATGTGGCGATCGCCGATCTCGAGCGGCCCCGTTTCCTGTTGCAGCAGCCCGCACCCCCGCACACCGACGTCGACGTCTTCGCGGCCGCGGACCGGGCGGCGTGGGAGGACGTGCCGATGCGTTCGGCACGTGCGGCGGGGATGGCGGAGCCGACGTCGCCGGATGGCCAGGAAAGTATCGAGATCCTCAAGACCCTCGCCTCGCTGCGTAAGAATGTCGATCTCAAAAACCAAGTGGTGCACGGGGATCTGTTCGGCACCGTATTGTTCGCCGGGGCCGCGGCACCGGGGATCACCGACATCGTGCCGTACTGGCGTCCGGCGTCGTGGGCCGCGGCCGTCGTGGTGGTGGATTCGCTGGCCTGGGGTGGCGCCGACGACGAGTTGGTCCAGCGATGGTCGGATGAGCCCGAGTGGCCGCAGATGATGTTGCGCGCCACCATGTTCCGCCTCGCCGTTCATGCCCTGCATCCGCGGTCCACCGCCGGCGCGCTGCCGGGGTTGAAGCGGGTCGTCGATATCGTGCGGTTGATGGTGTAGGGCTGATCCTCTCCGGCCTGACTTCTCTAAAGCACAGCGTCCCAACGACATTCGCGGAGCAGGACGCGGCCGTCGCGAATCGGGACGCCCTCCTGTGTCAGTCGGTCGAGTTGCCGGTGGGCGAGGTGGGCCGCCGGGCGCCCGCTCGCCGAGATCACCCGATGCCACGGGAGATCCGCCGAATCGGTACGCATGATCGCGCCGACGATGCGCGGTGAGGACAATCCGGCGGCCTCGGCGAGATCGCCGTAGGTGCTCACCTGCCCCGGCGGGATGGCCGCGACGAGCGCACGCACGCGTTCGACGTCGTCGTCGGTGATCGCACTCACAGCAGTGATCTGATCAGCGACGCCGTCAACTCCGGTGCGTCGAAGGGCACCATGTGGCCGCAGTCGGCGTGATGGATCTCGACCTCGGAGCCGTGGTCTCGCGCGCAGTCGGTGAGGAAGTCCGATCCGACGAACGGTGGCTCGACACGGTCGGCGACGACGATGTGGGTTGGCACTCCGGCCGGCGGAAGGACTGCCGGGCGGCTCATCTCACTCCACGCGGTCGCGGCCATCGGGGCGCTGACCCGCCACCCGACCCGCCCGTTCGGGAGGTCGATCAGATGCGCGGCGATCTCGGCGTCGAGGATGGCGTCGGAGACCTCCGCCCACCCCTCGGCGCGTTTGGCGGCCCGAGCTGCCGCCGCGTCGGGATAATCCCAGTTCTGCAGGCTGTCGGTGGCGACGGTCAACGCAACCCCGGGGTCGAGTCCCTGCGCCGGATCGAGCAGTACCAACCCGCCGATGGCATCGGGTCGCTTGTGGGCCAGATGGATGGCGAGCGCCCCGCCGAACGAGTGGGCCACCACGGTCAGTGGACGCTTCTCGGCGGGGATGGTGGCGTCGACGAAGGCCGACAGCGCCGCGACGTGATCGTCGATCGACCAGGGCGGGCACCACGGCGAATGCCCGTGGCCGAGTAGATCCGGGGCGACGACGTGGAGGTCGGGCAGGTGTTCGGCGGCCAGTGGCGCCCAGCGCAGCCCGTGGCCGGTGAGGCCGTGCAGCGCAAGGACGGTGGGGCCGGTGCGATCACCGAACTCGACGTGCTGCAGTCCGCTCACCCCGACGATTGTGCCCTACGGAGCCGGGGGAACGGATGTGTCGGTGGGGCATGCTTGCATGGACACATGGCCCGCACACGTTCCACCGCCGCCGGCCCGGCCGCGTCCGGGACGGGTAAGCGGCGCACCCGTCGGCCGGAGAAGACGGCGGGCGGTTCCGGTGGTACGGCGCTGCGCGCGCATCTGGTGGGGTCGGGCCGCTACGAGGTGACGCCCCGGAGCTGGGCGCCACACGTGCAACACATGATCGACGACATCGATGCGTCCTCCGATACCGGTGCGGGGCAGGCGGCGGCGCAGCCGTGGCGGCCGTATCGGGTGCACGGCGGTCCGGGCTCGGGTAAGACGGCGCTCGTGGTCGACGCCGCCGTCGCACGCCTGACCCGTCCCGGAACGGACCCGGAGTCGGTGCTGGTCCTCGCCGCGAACCGGCGGGCCGTCGTCGCCCTGCGTGAGGAGATCACCCGGCGGGTGCTGGCCGCCACATCCGATTCCCCGGCGCTCGGCGGGGCCCTGCGCGAACCCCTGGTCCGCACCGTGCACTCGTTCGCCTTCGCAATCCTGCGGTTGCAGGCGCAGGCCCACGGCAATCCGCCACCACGCCTGATCACCGGGTCCGAGCAGGACGTGGTGCTGCGCGAACTCCTCGCCGGCGACATCGAGGACGGTGCCCTCTACTGGCCGGAACATCTGCGGCCGGCGTTGGGTACCGACGGATTCGCCCAGGCCCTGCGTGATCTGCTGATGCGCGCGGCCGAACGCGGTGTCGGCCCGGAGGAACTCGCGGCCCTCGGACGTCGTCATCGCCGCCCCGAGTGGGTCGCTGCCGGGCACGCCTACGCCCAGTACGAGCAGAACATGCTGCTGCGCGGAGCGGTCGGTTCGCAGACGCCGGGCGCGTCGGCGCCCGCCGTCGACGCGGCCGAATTGGTCGGATCGGCATTGTCGGCGTTCGCGACCGACCCGGATCTGCTCGCCGGTCAGCGTCGCCGCATCCGGCACCTCATCGTCGACGACGCCCAACACCTCGACCCGCAGGCCGCCGCCCTGGTGAAACTGATCGGTACCGGCACGTCGTCGACGATCATCGCCGCCGACTCCGATCAGTCGATCTTCGGATTCCGCGGTGCCAGTGCACGTTTCGCCGACGAACTGGTGGATCCGGGCACCGAGCGCGACATCCTGCTCGACCGCGACTTCCGTCATCATCGCCAGATCGCCATCGTCGGGCGGGCGCTGACCGCCCGGCTGCCGGGGGCCCGGCCGCACGCGTTTCCGCACATCGACGGTACGGACGACGACGACGCGGAGGTGATACCCGGGGGCGCCTCGGTGCGGGTGTTCAGCTCGGCCGCCAAGGAGGCCACCGCGGTCGCCGACCTCCTGCGGCGTGCCCACCTGTTCGAGGGGGTGCCGTGGTCGCAGATGGCGGTGATCGTCCGGTCCGCGCACCTCGCGTTGCCGGCGTTGCGCCGGGCATTCCGGTCGGCCGGGGTGCCGCTGACGACGCCGACCACCGATCTCCCGTTGCACCGTCAGCGTTCAGTGGCGGCGTTGATGCTGGTGTTGCGGGTGGTCGCGGCCCGCGATCTCGGTGAGCCGGCGGATGAGGACTTCTCCGTCGAGGACACCGTCGCACTGGTGAGCGGGCCGATCGGGATGGCCGATCCCGGGGCGATGCGGCGGTTGCGTCGCGGCATCCGGCGCCGGGACGAGCGGGCCGGCGGTGACCGCGCCGACCGCGACACCCTCACCTCGTTGCGGCTGGCCCTGCTCGATCCGGATCTCGGTGCCGACTACCTCGCCGCGCTCACCGAGCACGAGGGTGCGCCACTGTCCCGGGCGCTGGGGGTGATCGGCGCGGGTGTGGCCGCACACGTCGCCGGCCGCGGCATCGAGGAAACGCTGTGGGTGGCCTGGCAGGCCACCGGTCTGGAACGGCGCTGGGCGGGAGCCGCCATCCGCGGTGGCCCGGCCGGGGAGCAGGCCGATCGGGATCTCGACGCGATGATGGCGATGTTCGAGGCGGCCGGCGGATTCGCCGACAACCTGCCGGCCGCCGGTCCGGCCGGCTTCGTGCACTACCTGTCCCAACTGCAGATCCCGCGCGACGGCCGCACCCCGGCCGCCGTTGCCGAGTCGGTCACCGTGCTCTCCGCACACGCGGCCGCCGGTCGCGAATGGGAGGTGGTCGCGGTGGCCGGCGTGCTCGACGGGCTCTGGCCGTCGTTGCGCAGCCGTGGAAGTGTCTTGGCCACAGCGCAATTGGTCGACATCCTGGACGGCGTCGACCCCGATGCGGTGGACAAGGTGGCGCGCGGCGCCGGAGCGCTCGCCGACGAACGCCGGCTCCTGCTGGTCGCCTGTACCCGTGCGCGACGCCGACTCCTCATCACCGCGGTCGAGGACGGCGGTGGGGACTCGTCGCCCTCGCGATTCCTCGCCGAGATTGCCGACGCCCTGCGCGCCGACGCACGACGCGACGGCGGTGACGCGGAGCACGCCGACGGCGATTCGCTCGACACCGACCCGGAGTCGGACCTGCCGATCGATCCCGGTGTGGACCGCGTCTTGTCGTTGCCGTCGCTGGTGGCGACGCTGCGGTCGGTGGTGGTCGGGGGAATGGAGTCGGGGGGTACAGAGGCGGGGGGTCCAGAGTCGGGGGGCCCAGAGTCCGGGGAGCCCGACGAACGCACTCGCGCCGCCGCGCAGTTGCTGGCCCGGCTGGCCGACTCCGACATCGCCGGCGCACATCCGCGGGAGTGGTTCGGGCTGTCCGGATCGAGTACCGGCGCGCCACTGTGGCGGCGCGAGGACGGCCCGGTGACGTTGTCTCCCTCCAACGTCGATCAGCTGGAGCACTGTTCGCTGCGGTGGGTGCTCGAACGCAACGGCGGCCGGGACGGTGACGGCACCCCCGCGCTCACCGGCAGCCTCGTGCACACCCTGGTGCAGGCCGTGGCCGGCAGGATCGACCCGGAGGAGGTGACCGGCGCGCTGCGTGAGATCTGGGATCGCGTCGAGGTCGGAGCCGTCTGGCATTCGGCGCACGAACTCGAACGTGCCGAGGCGATGTTGGTGAATTTCCGTGAATGGCTGCGGGTCTCGCGTGCCGATCTCACCGAGGTCGGCGTCGAGTCGGTCATCGACGCGACGATCGCGCCGGTGGCCGAGCCGGCCGGCGAGGTGCCCGCCGAGGATGGATCCGATCTCCCGATCAGGCTCCGCGGTCGCGTCGACCGTCTCGAACGCGATACAGAGGGGCGGCCGGTCATCGTTGACGTCAAGACCGCCAAGACGCCGGTGTCCAAGGCCGACGCTGCCGAACACCCACAGTTGGCGGCCTATCAGGTGGCCATCGCGCACGGTGGCGCACGGGATTTCGCCGGGGAATCGGTCGAGCCCGGTGGTGGGCGGCTGGTGTATGTGTCCTCGGCGAACCGGTCCACCGGTGCGGCGCAACGGGATCAGCCGGCGCTGACGCCGGAACTGCTCGACGAGTGGGTGAGCGTGGTCCGCCATGCCGCGCGCTCGGGTATCGGACCGGAGTTCCGGGCGACCCCGAACGCCGGTTGTGCGCACTGCGGTCTCGTCACGAGCTGCCCGGCCCAGTTGCGTGGCAAGGCGGTCACCGATGACTGACCCCGAAGCCGCTGACCCCGATACCGCTGACCCTGATACCGCTGACCCCGATACCGCTGACCGCGATACCGTTGTGCGTCAACGTATCCCGGCAACATCGCTGGCCGCGGCGCTCGGGCTGCCGCCGCCCACCCCCGAACAGATCGAGGTCATCGAGTCGCCCAGCGAACCGATGTTGGTGGTCGCCGGCGCCGGTGCGGGCAAGACCGAGACCATGGCGTCGCGGGTGGTGTGGCTGGTCGCCAATCAGATCGTCGGACCGGACGAGATCCTCGGGCTCACCTTCACCCGGAAGGCGGCCAGCGAACTCGGTGCACGTATCCGACGGCGACTGTCGATGCTCGCCGGATCCCCGGCGCTGATCGGCTGGGATCCCGACGGCAGCCTCGCCGCGCGGCTGCGGGCCGGCGATCCGGAGGTGAGCACCTACCACGCGTACGCGGGGCGGCTGATCGCCGACTACGGATTGCTCCTGCCGGTCGAACCGCATGCGACGCTGCTGTCGGAGACCGAGTTGTGGCAGATGGCGTTCTCGATCGTGTCCACCTGGACCGGGGACCTGCACACCACCAAGATGCCGGCGAGTGTCACCGAGGCGGTGCTGCGCCTCTACGGGGAGATGGCCGAGCACCTGGTGGATCTCGACACGCTCGCCGCGTGGGGCGATGACCTCTACCGGATGGTCGATGAGCTGCCCAAGGGGCCTCGTCAACGTGGCGGACCCAATGCCGCGCTGCGCACCGTGCAGGAGGTCATCGACGAACGCCGCGAACTGCTGCCGCTGGTGGCCACCCTGATGCGCACCATGGCCGAGCAGGCGGTCCTCGACTTCGGCAGTCAGATGTCGCTGGCCGCCCGACTCGTCGCCGGGCATCCGGAAGTGGCTGCGGCCCAACGGCAATCGTTCAAGGCGGTGTTGCTCGACGAGTATCAGGACACCGGGCACTCGCAGCGGGTGCTGCTGTCGGCGCTGTTCGGCGGTCGCGATACCGCGCGTGGCGCCCCGATTGCGGTGACCGCCGTCGGCGACCCGATCCAGTCGATCTACGGCTGGCGCGGCGCCTCGGCCGCCAACCTGCCCCGCTTCGCCACCGACTTCCCGTGCGCGGACGGAACACCGGCACGTCGGCGTGAACTGCTGACGAGCTGGCGTAATCCGGTGCAGACGCTGCGTCTGGCCAACGCCGCCTCCGAGGAGTTGCGACGCCGTGGCGTGCCGGTCAGTGTGTTGCGCCCGCGGCCCGACGCGGATTCCGGGACGGTGACGATGGCGCTGACCGAGACGATCGTCGACGAGCGCAACTGGATCGCCGATCAGGTGGCCGCACGGTACCGCGTCGAGGATGGCGGCGCGCCGCCGACCGTCGCGGTCTTGGTGCGCCGCAACGAGGATTCGGCCCCGATCGCCGCCGAACTGGAACGGCGTGGCATTCCCGCCGAGGTCGTCGGCATCGGTGGGCTGTTGCACGTCCCGGAGATCACCGATGTGGTGGCCACGCTGCGGCTGATGGCCGATCCGATGGCCGGCACCGCCGCCATGCGACTGCTCACCGGGGCGCGATGGCAGCTCGGGGCGCGGGACCTCGCGGCGTTGTGGCGGCGGGCCACCGACCTGGCCGCCGGACAGATCGCCGCGGGTGGTGTGGTCACCACCCGCGAACAGCTCGACGATGCGCTCGACTCAGTCCTGCCCGCCGAGATCGTCGATCGTGCCGGGATCGCCGACGCCGTGGCCGATCCCGGTGATCCGGAGGCCTACAGCGCCGAAGGGTTCGCGCGGATCCGGGCGTTCGGGGCGCAACTGGAATCGCTGCGACGTCGCATCGGCCAGCCGCTGCCCGAACTCGTCGCCGACGTGGAGACCACCATCGGGGTGGCCGTGGAGGCCCAGATCCGGGCCCGTCGTATGCGCGGAGCGATCACCGGGCGCGAGCACCTCGACGCCTTCGCCGACTACGTCACCAATTACGCCGAACGGCCGGGCGCCACCCTGCCGGGCCTGTTGGCCTTCCTCGATACCGCGGAGACGATAGAGAAGGGACTCGAACCGGGCCGGGTGGAGGTGGCCGAGCAGCGGGTGCAGATCCTGACCGTGCACGCCGCCAAGGGGCTCGAATGGGACGTGGTGGTGTTGCCGCATCTGGCCGACGGGATCTTTCCCAGTTCCAAGTCCGAGACCACCTGGATGCGCAGTGCGCGGGAGCTCCCCGGGCCGCTGCGCGGTGATCTGGCGGTGGCCGATCCGCGGGGCCCGGACGCGGGTAAGCGTGCTGCGGACGCGGCACAATCCGGTGCCGCCGAAGGATTTCCGGTGCTCGACCTGAGTCGGGTGGCCGATCGCAAGGAACTCGAGGACGCCCTCACCGAGCACAAGGAGGCCATCGCCGAACGGCGACTCGAGGAGGACCGGCGACTGCTTTACGTCGCGATCACCCGGGCGCGACACGACCTGCTGATCTCCGCCCATCACTGGTCGGAGACGTCGACCTCGCCGCGCGGTGGGTCGGTGTTCTTCGACGAACTCCTCGCCCTGGTGACCGCGGCCATCGAGTCCGGCAGCATCGAATCCGGTACCGACGCCGACGGCCTGCGGATCGACGTGCTGGCGCCGGATCCGCCCGACGGTGCCGACAATCCACTGGCCGACGTCGTCGATGCCCGCTCCTGGCCGGCGGATCGGCTCGGCGAGCGCCGCGACGCGGTGACGGCAGCGGCCCGGCTTGTGCTCGACGAATTGGCGGCGCGGGAGGCGCCGTCCCTGTTCGACGCACCGCCGGCCACGCCGGAGGGCGACGAGCAGCGTGCACCCGGCGGTGCGGGCGAGATCGATGCGTGGACCGCGGAGGTCGACGCATTGCTCGCCGAACATCACCGCAGCAATCAGGCCGTCGTCGACGTGGAGTTGCCGTCGCATCTGTCGGTGAGTCAGCTGGTCGATCTCGACTCCGATGAACGTGAGTTCGCCCGGAAACTGCGCCGGCCGGTGCCGTTCCGGCCCAATCCGATCGCCCGGCGGGGCACCGCCTTTCACGCATGGGTGGAACGGTGGTTCGGGGCGAGCAGGCTGCTCGACATCGACGAACTCCCCGGCGCCGCCGACGAGAGCGCGGCACCCGACACCGAACTCGACGCGCTGCGGGAGGCGTTTCTGGCGTCTCGCTGGGCCGCACGCAGCCCCAGCGAGGTGGAGGTGCCGTTCGAGACGGTGATCGGGGAAACGGTGATCCGCGGTCGTATCGACGCGGTCTTCGCCGAACCCGACGGATCGTGGACGGTGGTCGACTGGAAGACCGGTGCCGTCCCGACCGCGTCGCCGGAACTGTCGTCGCTGGTCATCCAGCTCGCCGCCTACCGCATCGCGTGGGCGCAGCTGGCCGGTGTGCCGATCGAACGCGTCGGCGCGGCGTTTCACTATGTGCGCTACGGCCATACGTTTGCCCCCGACGAGCTTCCCGATGCGGCCGCACTCGCCGCATTGTTGGCCCGATGAGCTAGATTCTCTTCGTGTGACACACCGGAGGTACTGCCGATGAGAGCGCGGGCGCGGGGGCTGCGTCGCCGATTCACCGGGGAGGACCTTTCCGAGGGTCCCGACTACGCTCTCGTCGGCGTCGTCCGCATCCCGGAACTGCAGCAGAGCCCGGGCCGTGCCATCGGCAAACGTGTCATCTTCGCGCTCATCGCCCTGTTCTTCACGGCCGTGCTGGTCTACCTCGATCGTGACGGTTACCGTGATGTGCAGCCGAATCCGCTGTCGTTTCTGGACGCGATGTACTACTCGGCGGTCACGCTGTCGACCACCGGCTACGGTGATATCACCCCGTACACGCCGTCGGCGCGCCTGATCAACCTGCTCATCATCACGCCGCTGCGCGTGCTGTTCCTGATCGTGTTGATCGGTACCACGCTCGAAGTGCTGACCGAACGTTCCCGTCAGGCCCTCAAGATCCAGCGCTGGAGGAACAACTTGCGCAATCACACCGTCGTCATCGGTTATGGCACCAAGGGACGCACCGCGGTGGACGCGATGATCGGCGACGGCATCAAGCCGGCCGACATCGTCGTCGTCGACGCCAATCCCACCGTTCTGGAGGCCGCGGAATCCGACGGCCTGGTGACGGTGCGCGGCGATGCCACCAAGTCCGACATCCTGCGGCTCGCCGGCGTGGCGCACGCGGCGAGCATCGTGGTGGCCACCAACCGCGACGACACGGCGGTGCTGGCGACCCTGACCGCGCGGGAGATCAATCCGCGCGCCAAGATCGTCGCCTCCATCCGGGAATCGGAGAACACCCACTTGATGCGTCAGTCCGGCGCCAACTCGGTGGTGGTGTCCTCGGAGACGGCGGGCCGACTGCTCGGCATCGCCACCATGACACCGTCTGTGGTAGAGGTGATCGAGGACCTGCTGACACCGGACGCGGGGTATGCGATCGCCGAACGTGAGGTCGACCCCACCGAAACCGGTGGCTCCCCGGCACATACCCGCGACATCGTGCTCGGCGTCGTCCGCAACGGGGTCCTGCACCGCGTCGACGACAGCGAGGTCGAACAGATCGAGGTGGGCGACCGCCTGCTCTACATCCGCAAGAGTGCGGGCGACTGACATGGGTGAGTTCGTCTTCGATCAACCCCCGCTGCTGTCGCGTGGCACCTTCGACCGCGCCGACGAGATCCGCGACGATCCGGCGCGGATGGCCTCCGGATGGCCGGCGGCGCTGGTCCTGCCGATCGGACCGGACGGCCGGTACCCGGTGACCGACGAACGCGGGTTGGCGTGGCGGCCCGCCGCCGAATTCGGTGACGCGCCACCGGAGGACGCGGTGTTCCTGGCGCACACCGACACCGACCTGTGGGCGCTGCGGGTCGACTCGCTCGACGGGCGGACCGCCGATCCGCGACGCGGTGCGGCCCGGCTGTCGGCGGATGAGGCGGGCCTGCTGGCCACCGCCCTCGGAATCCTGAATTGGCATGCCGCCGCCCGCTTTTCGCCGGTCGACGGTGGTGTGACCAGACCGGCCCGGGGTGGCTGGGTGCGTCGGCACGTCGAGACCGGCGCCGACGAGTTCCCGCGCACCGATCCGGCGATCATCACCGTCGTGCACGATGGTGCCGATCAGATCCTGCTCGGTCGTCAGGCGGTGTGGCCGGAGCGCTGGTACTCGACCCTCGCCGGTTTCGTCGAGCCGGGAGAATCGTTGGAGCAGTGCGTGATCCGGGAGGTGCACGAGGAGGTCGGGCTCACCGTCACCGAGCCCCGCTACCTGGGCAGTCAGCCGTGGCCGTTCCCGCGGTCGCTGATGCTGGGCTTCAGCGCACTGGCCGATCCGGCCGAACCGCTGCGGTTCCTCGACGGCGAGATCGGCGACGCCGTGTGGTTCCACCGCGACGAGGTGCGTGAGGCACTCGCGCGCGGCGACGAGTGGATGCGGGGCGATCCGGTGCCCGACGACGATTCCGGGCCCCGGCTGCTATTGCCCGGATCCATCTCGATCGCTCGGTCGCTGATCACAGCGTGGGCCGGCCACGAGGTCTGAACCGGCGGCGGACTCGTGCCGGCGGTCCCCCGTCCGGAACAGTTCGGCGGAGGTGGTGTTATGGGTGCCATGAGTGACACGACGTCCAACGCTGCCCTGACGATGTACACCACGAGCTGGTGCGGTTTCTGCGCCCGACTCAAAACCGGTCTGCGCAGTGCCGGTATCGAGTGGACCGAGATCGACATCGAGGCCCATCCGGAGGCCGCCGAGTTCGTCGGCAGTGTCAACGGCGGCAATCACGTGGTGCCCACGGTTCTGTTCGCCGACGGCAGCACCGCCACCAACCCATCGGTCAACGAGGTCAAGGCCAAGCTGGGGGCGTGACGCTCCTCCCGCGATGACATGGGGTGGGCGTGGGGTGTGGATGGGCCGATGCCGGTGTCGGTGTCGGCTGACATAGTGGAGGCGTGCCGCAACGCTCCACCGACTCCGCTTCCGGGCCCTCAGCTCCGTCCTCCGGCGGGATCCTCGACGGTCTCGATCCCGAGCAGCGCGAAGCGGTGCTCGCGCCTCGGGGTCCGGTGTGTGTGCTGGCCGGGGCAGGCACCGGCAAGACCCGCACCATCACCCGGCGTATCGCCCATCTGATCGACGCCGGTCAGGTCAATCCCTCGCAGGTGCTGGCGGTCACCTTCACCGCGCGCGCCGCGGGGGAGATGCGAACCCGGTTGCGCTCCTTGGGAATCGGTGCGGCGGGCCCGTCGGTGTCGGCGCAGACCTTTCACGCCGCCTCACTGCGGCAACTGCGCTACTTCTGGCCCCGGGTGTTCGGCGACGCCCGGTGGGAGTTGCTGGACAATAAGTTCCCGCTGATGGGACGTGCCGCCCGACGGGCCGGTCTGGGGACCTCCACGGACACGGTGCGTGATCTGCTCAGCGAGATCGAATGGGCCAAGGCCTCGGTCATCGGTCCGGAAGGGTATGTGGCCGCCGCCGCGCGGTTGCAGCGCGAGACGCCGGCCGCGCCCGAGCAGGTCGCCAAGGTCTATGCCGCCTACGAGGACTCGAAGGTGTCACCCGAGGGTGACCGGCTCCTCGATTTCGACGACCTGCTGATCTACATGACGCAGATGATCGACGTCGACCCGGGTGTGGCCGAGGAATTCCGTTCGCGTTACCGCTGTTTCGTCGTCGACGAATACCAGGACGTCACCCCGGTGCAGCAGGGCCTGCTCGACGCGTGGCTCGGGGAGCGTGACGATCTGACCGTCGTCGGCGACGCCAATCAGACGATCTACACCTTCACCGGCGCCCGGGCCGACTACCTCCTCGATTTCCCGCGCCGTTTCCCGGAGGCGACGATGGTCCGGCTGGTGCGGGACTACCGGTCGACGCCACAGGTGGTGGGCCTGGCCAACCGGGTGATCGGCGCCGCGCACGGCCGGATCGCGGGCACCCGTCTCGAACTGATCGGACAGCGGGCAGCGGGGCCGCAACCGCGGTTCGTCGATTACGACGACGAGCCGGCGGAGGCCGCCGCCGTCGCGCGACGCATCAAGAAGCTGATCAACGACGGTGTCTCGCCGTCGGAGATCGCGATCCTCTACCGCGTCAACGCGCAGTCGGAGAATCACGAGCAGGCGCTGACCGAGCAGGGCATCGCCTATCAGGTGCGCGGTGGGGAGGCGTTCTTCACACGTACCGAGGTGCGGCAGGCGATGCGGCAGCTCGGGGTGGCCGCCGAACGCGGGGTCCGTGACGGCGTCGACGTGCCCGACGTGGTGCGCGCGGTACTCGGCGAACTCGGGCTCACCGACGAGGAACCCACCGGCGCGCAGGCCAAGGCGCGGTGGCAGTCGCTGAAGGCGCTGGTCGAGCTCACCGACGACATGGTCGCCGAGAATCCGGATCTGACGTTGAGCAACGTGGTCGCCGAATTGCAGACCCGTTCGCAGGCCCGGCACCCACCGACGGTGCAGGGTGTCACGTTGTCGTCGTTGCACGCGGCCAAGGGCCTGGAGTGGGATGCGGTGTTCCTGGTGGGGCTGACCGAGGGGTCGCTGCCGATCAGCCAGGCGATCAAGGGATCATCGGAGGCGGTCGAGGAGGAGCGTCGGCTGTTCTACGTCGGTGTCACCCGGGCCCGGGAACATCTGCAGGTGTCCTGGGCGACCGCCCGCAACGAAGGCGGCCGGGCCCGCCGCCGTTCGCGGTTTCTCTCCGGTCTGATCCCCGACGATTCGCCCGCCTCGCGGATCGCGCCGGAACGCAGACCCCGCCGCGGTCCGACCTGCCGGGTCTGCGGCTCCCGGCTGATCGACTCGACCGCCACCCTGCTGGGTCGTTGCGAGGGATGCCCTTCCGATCTCGACGACGATCTGCTCGTCGCCCTCAAGGAGTGGCGTAAGCGGCGGGCCGCGGAGAACGATGTGCCGGCCTTCGTGGTGTTCTCCGACAAGACGCTGCTGGCCATCGCCGAGCAGCAGCCCACCGACGACGATTCTCTGGTGGCAATTCCGGGGATCGGGGCGAGCAAGCTCGACAAGTACGGCGCCGACGTCATCGAGATCGTCAAAAGTGCAGGTCAAAAATAGGTTGTGCGGAATGTGGCGGCACCCTTAGGCTGGTACGCACATCAGCACGGGGAGTGGTCGTGTGCGCCGAACGGGCGGGCCGAATCCCAGCGGATGCGACAGCAACAGTCATCATCGAGACCGAAAGGAGTGGATCAGTGAACGGAATCATCGTCAACGCTGCGGAACAGAAGTGTTCTGCGCAGCCAAGCACGTACGCGCATCGAGACCGCTTCTGGCTCGATGCACGTTGCTCGCATCGTGCCGCCCTACCGACCGGCGCCATCGCCGTACCGGCAGTCGAGATGCCACTGACCGCACCCGCGGCCATCGCAGCTCGAGCGAGCACGCGGTTCCCCGTACATTTCCGCAGATCGAGACGCTAGAGTAGCGTCAGGTTTTCGGCCACGGGCGAATCGCATCAAGCGAACCCGTGGCCTTTTTTGTTGTCCGCCTTGACATCACCGTCGGGGCGACTCCGCCGGAGGCTCGGGTCAAACAATCCGATGAAACCGATCACGAGGTGGAGAACAGTTATGACGACCGAATGCGTCCTCGACTCCTGTATGCCGGCCGACGGTGTCGCCGCCCTCGGCGCTGACGCGGTTGGCCGTGCCCCCGAACTGCCCTGCCAGGTCACCGACGCCGATCTGTGGTTTGCCGAGGATCCCCGCGACCTCGAGCGTGCCAAGGCATTGTGCGTCGACTGCCCGCTGCGCGAGGTCTGCCTGCAGGCCGCGCTCGAGCGCGCCGAGCCGTGGGGCGTGTGGGGTGGCGAGATTTTCGACCGCGGCACCGTGGTGGCGCGTAAGCGTCCGCGCGGCCGTCCGCGCAAGAATGCGGCATGAGACACCGGCTGTTTCCGAGGTCATGATGACCCGGGGACGGCCGGTGTTGTTCGTCAGAACTGACGATGCTGATCACGGGTATGCGCGGAAGCGCACCGACCATTCGTTGGTTTCCACGCTCGCCGAGGCGAATCCGGCGTCGCACAGTCGGCCGACGAGGTCGTCGGGGGACACCGGCACGCAGACGTCGTCGGTGTGCAGAGCGCGAAAGTCGGGGCCGTCGAGCGAGTCCGACCCGATGAACACCCCGGTCGGGGAGACCACTCTGCGGGCCTCGGCGAACAGCAAGTTCTGCCGGTCGACTCCGGGGACGTGATGCAGCATCGTCATACACACGACGGTGTCGAACCATCCGGCGGCCAAGCCGGTTTCGGCACCGTCAGCGCAGATCACCTCGATCCCGCGATGGTCGGCGAATCGGCGGGCGAGGGCCGCCGCAAGATCGCCATCGATCTCGGCCGCGACCAGGTGTGGTACCACCTCGGCGAGTACCTCGGTGGTCCGTCCCGGCCCGGGACCGAACTCGACGACCCGCTCACCCAGCGACACACCGTCGATCGTCCAGGGAACGATCCACTCCCGCACTGCCTGAGCCCATTCGGTGCTCGCGCACAGGTCCAGATGTGCCCGGTTCATGTGTCCGCCTTCGCGTCGTAGTGCATGGCCCCCACCACATTTCCGGCGGGATCGGCCAGAAAGATCAGGTGGCCGACCCCGGCAATGGTGTGCCGATCGAGAACGACGTCGCCACCGGACGCACGCACCCGCCGCGCGATCTCATCCACGTCGTCGACCGCGAAGGTGGCCTCGACCCCGTTGACGGTGCGCCCGCCGAGTTTGCGACGCTGCTGCAAGGCGCCGGCGATACCGTCGGCGCCGGTGTCGATCGCGTAGAAGCCGGGCGGGCCCCATGCGGTGAACGACCACCCGAAGACGCTCTCGTAGAAGCGGCGAGAGCCCGCGACGTCGTCGGCGTTGAGGGAGAAGTGGGCGAGGTTGGCGGACATGATCCCAGTGTCGCAGCCGATCAGCCGTCACACCTTCGATACTCTGTCGAATTATGTCGTCAATCCGCCACGATCGCGATGTACTGGTGCGGGGATATGCGGTGACCCACCCGGCCGGTCGCGCGCAGGTCGTCATCGAACCAGGGTGGGACCAGATCCTCTACACCGCAGGTGGTGTCATGACCGTCGCCACCGAGCACTCCCGGTGGTCGGTGCCGGTCGGGCGAGCGGTGTGCGTGCCCGCCTCTGTCGATGCCGTCATGGACAATCAACGTGGTGTCCGGGTGCGGGCGCTGTACTTCCGGCCAGACCCGGGCCCGGGGCAGTACCCCGACATGACCCGCGTGCGAGCCATCCACCTGTCGTCCTTCGGGCGCGAACTGCTCGACCACATAGTCGCAGCGGCGCCGCTCGATCGTCGCGATACGGTCGGTCGGGCACTCGTGACGGTGCTGATCGATCAGATCGATCGGCCGGAGCCGACCGGTCTGCAGCTACCGCTGCCGTCCGGAGACCTCGGAAAGCGACTCATCGACAACGCTTTTCACGATCCGGGTGTGTCCGTCGCGCAGCTGGCCCGATCGGCGTCGGCATCGTTGCGGACCGTGGAAAGACTGATCGCCCGTGACACCGGGCTCAGCGCCGGCCTGTGGTTGCGACGCGCGCGAGTGCTGTCGTCATTGGAGGTACTGACCGAGACCCGGTCGGTGACCGAGGCCGCGCACGCCGGTGGATACTCGACGCCATCGGCATACATCGTCGCGTTCACCCGCGAGCTGGGGATGACCCCCGGGCGCTACATCGCCGACGACGGTCCCGCAGATCTGACCCGTGCTCACGCCAGGCCGGGAACCCACTCCTCCATGATCGAGCGGTAAGGGGCCTCGGCGTCGAGTTGCGCCGCGATACCCACACAGCCGGCCAGGACCCGGAACACCATCACGTACTGCTTGGGCACATTGAGATGGCGTGAGGTCTTGTACACCTCACCGCGCACGTCGGTGGCCTGACCGGCCGCCCGCTGCAGCCACTTCCGGGTGAAGTGGAAGGACTCGGTGTAGAGCGGATCGACGTAGGGACGCAGGTAGGCCTGCAGATCGGCGGCGCTGACCTTGTCCACCTGGGAACGGAGGATGAACCCGGCCGCCACCATGTGTTCCTTGAGCTCGTCGTACTCCTTGTCACGCGCGAGCCGCAGGATCGGTCCGGTCTCCGGCGGCAGGCCGTTCGGATAGTGCCCGACGGCACCGAAGTCCAGCGCCCCGAAACGGCCGTCGGTGGTGATGAAGAAGTTGCCCGGATGGGGATCGCCGTGCAGCAGACCCGCGCGGAACGGTGAGCTGACCTCGAAGGTCGACATCAGAGCGGCGGCCCGGTCACGGGTGGCCTTGTCCCCGTTGGTGATGATCCGGGACAGGGGTGTGCCGTCGAGCCACTCCGACACGATGACCTTGGGGGAGCTCGCCACCACCTTGGGGATGACGAAGTCCGGATCGTCGGCGAAGGCCTTGGCGAAGGCGCGCTGGTTGTCGGCCTCACCGAGATAATCCAGCTCGGCCTCGGTGCGGTCGATGAGCTCGTCCATCATCGACTTCACGTCGGTGCCGGGGGACAGCTTCTGCATCAATCCCGACATCCGGGACAGGGTCTTCAGGTCGGCCTTCAGTGCGTGGTCGGCGCCCGGGTACTGGATCTTGACGGCGACCTCGCGGCCGTCCGACCACAGCGCCTTGTGCACCTGTCCGATGCTGGCTGCTGCGGCCGGTTCGTCGGAGAAGTCGCGGAATCGCTGCCGCCACTTGGTGCCGAGTTGCTGATCGAGAACCTTGTGCACCTTCGACGCCGACAGCGGCGGTGCCTCCGCCTGCAGCTTGGTGAGGGCATCGCGGAACGGCTCACCGAACTCGTCTGGGACCGCGGCCTCCATGATGGACATCGCCTGGCCCACCTTCATGGCCCCGCCCTTGAGCTCACCGAGCACCGCGAACAGTTGTTCGGCGGAGCGCTCCAGGAGTTCCTGGTTGACCTCATCCTTGTCCTTGCCGACCATCCTCTTGCCGAGGCCGGCGGCCGCCCGACCGGCCATGCCGATCGGCAACGAGGCGAGCTTTGCGTTGCGGCGACCTTGCCCCCGCGTGATGTCGGTCATAGTGTCCTTTCCCCCACTCAGAATAGAGGACCGCCGGCGGTGATCGTCCCGCTAGTGCATCGACACAGCGGATGCGGCAACCACGTCGTCGATTCGATCCTCGGGGGAGCACCGTGCAGGTGCATCATCCGGTTGATCAGGTGCGGTGGAGCGGCGTCGGCCGCCGACGACGCGGCCGCGAGTTGCTCGATCTGGTCGTGCGCCAGGGCCGCGGTGGCCCGGGCGATCGCCGTCGACGCATGCCCGCTCACCCGGTTCAGTTGGGCGGCCAGGACCGGCCAGGCGGCGTCGCGGTCGGTGCGGTGACGGTCGGCGCACTCCAGGCAACTCGACAGCCCGGGCAGGACGAGCGGACCGATGAGGCCCGTCCCGTCGCGCAGACGCACCGGCAGGTGTGGTGTCCGGGAGCGCATCAATTCGTCGGTCACCCACGATTCGTGCACCAGATGATCGGTCAGGATCACCAGGTTCGGGACAGCGGCGGTGACCGCCGTCGGCGGCGTCTCGGGGACGTCGTCGGGATGCACGCGGGTGGCGTCGGGGTGCACGCGCCGTCGCGCGGTACGCACCGTCGGGAAACCCGCGTCGGCGAGCGAGGTTGTCAGCAACTGCGTCAACACCCCCGTCCCGTGGACCCGGATGCGCAGCGCGCGGCGCGGGTGCCGCGGCGCTCCGGCGTGTGCCTTCTGCTCGGACACGAGCCGGTCGAGGATCGCCGCGAACTCCGCACGGGTCAGTCCCGCATCGACGAGATCGGAGAACACCTCGGCCGGGGTGCGGGACTCGTGCAGCGAATCCAGCACCGCCGCAACACTTCTGCCGGACACCGTCGGGGGTAATCGGAGGATGAGTGCAGTGTGCGGATCGCTGCCGACGTGCACCTCGTTGCCCGGGCGCAGCAGCACCGTGACGCCCTCGCGGAGCACCGGCAGGCGTGCCGCGCGTCGTCCCGTCGCAAGCGGATCCGCTGTCATGGGGACACTGTGCCATCCGGATGCCCCGATCACCCGCGCCGAGCGGGGTTATCCACAGCGCGTGCGAACAGCGGTGCCGGGATCAGTGCTGAGGCGTGTCGTCCCCGTCGCCGGTGTCCTCGCCCGAACCGTCGGTGTCACCGACGGACTTGGGGTCGCCGGAGCCTTCCGCGTCGGCGGCGAAGGACTTCTCGAGTTCGGCGATCGCCGAATCGATCTCGGAGGTGTCGCCGCCGATCACGCGATCGATGAAGCCGGCCGGCGCGTCGAGGTCGTCACTGTCGGGCAGCAGATCTGGGTGTTCCCACACCTTGTCACGAGTCGGGATGTCGGAGGCCTGCTTGAGCGAGGCCCACAACGCCGATGCCTCACGCGACTTGCGCGGACGCAGTTCCAAGCCGACGAGCGTTGCGAAGGTCTGCTCTGCCGGGCCGCCGGTGGCGCGGCGGCGACGGATGGTCTCGGTCAGCGCGGCCGTGCTCGGAATCCGGTCCGAGAGTGCTTCGGTGACAACGTGTTCGACCCAGCCCTCGATGAGGGCGAGGAGGGTTTCGAGGCGTTCGAGGGCCGCCTTCTGTTCGGGTGTGGTGGTGGGCTCGAACGATGCCGACGAACTGATCAGTTCCTCGAGCTTGGACGGATCGGCCAACAGCTGCGTCGGATCGATACCCGCGGTGGCGTCGGTGATCCCGGAGAAGTCGATGCTGATGCCACGGGCGTACTCCTCGACGGTGGCCAGCAGCCGCTGACGCAGCCACGGCACGTGGGTGAACAGCCGCAGGTGGGCCGCCTCCCGTGCGGCGAGGAAGACGATGATCTCCTGAGCGGGCAGGTTCAGACCGTCGGCGAAGGACGCGATGGCCTCGGGCAGGAGCACCGCGGTGCCCTCCGGGGCCAGCGGCAGGCCGATGTCGGTGGAGGTCAGCACCTCCTTGGCGAGCTGGCCGAGGCCCTGGCCGAGTTGGGTGCCGAAGGCCATGCCGCTCATCTGCGTCATCATGCCCATCATCGGGCCGGCGAACTGGGCGGCCTCCGGTGGCAGGTTCTGCTCCCAGGTCCGCGAGATCTGTGCGGCCACCGGATTGCACAGTCCCTTCCAGGTGGGCAGCGTCTCGTCCAGCCATTGCACCGGCGTCCAGGCGACGGCCTTGCTGACGCCGCCGGGCAGCGTGGTGACGTCGTCGAGCCAGACGTCGGCCAGGCGCACCGCGTCGGCCACCGCCTTCGTCTCCTTGTCGAGGACCGGGGTGAAATTCCCGATCTGCTGACGCGCGAGCTTCGCGGCGAGTTCGTAATTGACCGGGCCACCGGCGGACGGGCCGGTCATCGACGTCCCCATCCCGCTGAGCATGCTGCCCAGCTGGCTGAACATCTGGCCGAGCGCGGCGGGATCGAGGCCGGCGGACGGATCGAAACCCTCTCCGCCCATGGCGAATCCGAAGGGATTCTGCGCACCGCCCGACGCGCCGGCGCCCGAATCGCCGCTACGGTCGGGGTTCTTGTCCTTGCCGCCGTCATCATCGGAGGCGGACGAGAATCCGAAGGGCAAATCACTCATGAGTCCACGGTACCGCCACCATCGCCGGGTGTGGCCCTGGAGCGGTTTCGCCTTGAGCGTAGTTCGCGCAGGTCGGTGTTGTGGGCCGTGCGCCTCGGACCTCGTGTGGTGTGCCCTAGGGTGGTCGGAATGACAGGGCTCTCCTCGCGCCGCACCTTCACCGTGGCCGTCACCGCTCTCGTGATGCTGGTGTTTATCGTGGTCGGCACCACCGTCCAGGTGCCGTTCGTCGCGCTCGGACCGGGCCCGACAGTCAACACGCTGGGCACCATCGATCTCGACAACCGAGAGGTGCCGGTCGTCGAGATCGCCGGAGCGCGAACCCATCCGACCGACGGACATCTGAATCTGACCACCGTCTCGGTGAGCGACGGGCTGTCGTTGTTCGGTGCGCTCGGGATGTGGTTGTCGGGGACCTATTCGGTGCAGCCACGCGAGACGGTGTTCCCGCCGAGTCAGACGACCGAGGAGACCCAGCAGCAGAACACCCAGCAGATGACCGACTCGGAGGGCAGTGCGACGGCCGCGGCCCTGCGGTATCTGAACAAGCCGACCGCACTGGCGGTCGCGGTGGTGGCGCCGGATGGCCCGTCGGCGAAGGTGCTCAAGGCCAACGACGTCATCATCTCGGTCGACGGAACCGCGGTGGCGACCACCGAGGACCTGCAGAAGGCGGTGCGCACGCACAAGCCGGGTGAGCAGATCCCGTTCCGGATCCGCCGCGACGGCACCGAGTCCACCGTGACCGTCACCGTCGCCGCGCGTCCCGGCGAGGCCGACGTCGCCTACATCGGCGTCACCCCCGAGGTGCGCAGCGCCGACCCCGGACTGCGCATCACCTACAACGTCGGCGAGATCGGCGGGCCGTCGGCGGGACTCATGCTGAGCCTGTCGGTGATCGATAAGCTCGGCAGCGATTCGCTGACCCACGGCAAGTTCATCGCCGGCACCGGCACCATCGACGACGACGGCGACGTCGGTCCGATCGGCGGCATCACACACAAGACGCGTGCCGCACGTGACGCCGGTGCGTCGGTGTTCCTGGTGCCCGACGAGAACTGCACCGAGGCGAAGTCCGACGCCCCGGACGGTCTCGAACTGATCAAGGTGAGTTCCCTGACCTCGGCCGTCGACGCCCTCGACACGATCGGTGCCGGCGGGTCGGCGCCGCACTGCTGAGCGGTACCGGGCAGTCCGGCCCGACCGCTTGATCCTCCCGGTCGCTCAGTCCTCCAGCGCCGCGGCGAGCGCCGCTCGGAGGTCCGTGGCGAGGTCGGGGTGGGTCCGTAGTTCGCGTACCTGATCGGCGTCGTCGGGTTCGAGTTCGAGCAGCGCCAGCGTCGGTCCGCCGCGCAGTGCGCCGACCGCGAGCCGGGCGCGACGCGCATCGGGATGGTCGTGTGCCAGCTCGTCGCGGGCGTCGGGTGGCAGCACCGTGATGTCGACGACGACCGCCGCCCCGACAACCGGCTCCTGCCACGACGCCGTCGACAGGAACTCCTCCAGCGCGGCGAACGGGTCGTCCTGATCGGCGGTCTCCAGGGGTTCCTCGGCGATCGGACTGAGCACGGAATCGTCATCGGCGTCGACGACCTCGGGATGCAACGCGGCCAGTACCTCGGTGGGCACCAGCGCGAACACCGTCGGAGACTGACCCCATCGGTGCGGCGTCAGGAATCCCAGCGCATCGCGCAGGGTGCGACCGAGATCGTCGGGGGAGAAGCGGTGGGGCTGCGACATGGTGCACCCATCATGCCGTGCGCCCGGATGTCGTGTGCCGGATGTCGTGGCCGGGGCCGCGCCCGGAACTCGATCCGCGTCCGTGCCGTTTCCTCCGATGAGCGGCGTCACAGCTGCCCGGTACGGTGACCGGGCGTCCTCGTGGCGGGCACCAGTACAGTGGGGAACCACATCGCAGGGACTCGGCACAGCCGGTTGACGTGTGTCCGTATTGAGAATATTTGGAGAGTGGATCAGGTGGGCGTACGCGGGCCGGCAGGACTGCCGACACTGTCGCGCAGGAGCAAGATCGCCATCGGCATCGCGGTGGCGCTGCTGATCATTCTGTTGGTGGGGCCGCGCATCGTCGGCATCGCCACGGACTGGTTGTGGTTCTCCGACCTCGGCTATTCGAATGTGTACTCGACCATCCTCTGGACACGGGTGCTGCTGTTCCTGATCACCGCGGTCGTCGTGGGGCTGCTCATCTTCGGCGCCATCGCGATGGCCTATCGGTCGCGACCGGTGTTCGTCCCGACGTCGGGTCCGAGTGACCCGCTGGCGCGATATCGCGCCGTGGTGATGGGCCGCGTCCGCTGGTTCGCCATCATCCCGCCGGTGCTGATCGGCGTGCTGGCCGGACTGGTGGCGCAGGGGTCGTGGGTCACGGTGCAGACGTTCCTGCACAGCACCGACTTCGGCGTCACCGACCCGCAGTTCGGACTCGACATCAGTTTCTACGCGTTCGAGTTGCCGTTCATCCGGTTCATCCTCAACTTCCTGTTCGTCATCATCGTCATCGCGTTCTTCGCGAACCTGATCACCCACTACCTCTTCGGTGGTATCCGTCTCGGCGGCGGCAGTGGGTCGCTGACCAATCCGGCGCGCATCCAACTCGCGGCGCTGGCCGGCACCTTCCTGTTGCTCAAGGCGGTGTCGTACTGGTTCGACCGGTATCAGCTGCTCTCCAGCGATCGCAAGCAGGACATCTTCTCCGGTGCGAGCTACACCGACATCAATGCCGTCCTGCCGTCCAAGCTGATCCTGATGGCCATCGCGATCATCTGTGCGTTGGCGTTCTTCGCGGGTGTGGTGCTCAAGGATCTGCGTATTCCGGCGATCGCGACGGTGCTGATGTTGCTGGCGGCGCTGCTGATGGGGGTGGGCTGGCCGCTGACCATGGAACAGTTCTCGGTCAAGCCGAACGCCGCACAGAAGGAAGCCGAGTACATCAGCCGCAACATCGCGGCGACGACGGCCGCGTACGGTATCGAACCCGACAAAAACGTGGATTACCAGGAGAATTGGGGTGCGACGCCGCCGAGTGCGGAAGCCGTCAACACCGACGAGCCGACGTTGTCCAACATCCGCATCCTCGACCCGAACGTGATCGCGCCGACGTTCAATCAGCGTCAGTTCCTCAAGAACTTCTACGGGTTCCCGTCCCAGTTGGCCATCGACCGCTACACCGTCGACGGACAGCAGCGCGACTTCATCGTCGCGGTCCGTGAACTCGACCCCACCAAATACGGTGACCAGCAGCAGAACTGGCTCAACAAGCACACCGTCTACACCCACGGCAACGGGTTCGTCGCGGCACCGGCCAATCAGGTCGACGAGGCCTCCGACGACACGTCGGCCGGCGCCAGTGACCGCGGCGGACTCCCGGTCTTCTACGTGAGCGACCTGCAGAGCATCCGCGATCCCCAGTATCAGGAGACGGCGCCGATCAAGGTCAGCCAGCCGCGCATCTACTTCGGTGAACTCATCGCCAATGTGACTCCCGATTACGCCATCGTCGGTACCTCCGGCGGCGACCGAGAGTACGACGAGGACGGCCGCACCTACAGCTACACCGCCGATTCCGGTGTCTCCCTGAGTAATTGGTTCGTGCGCGCGATGTATGCGGTCAAGTACACCGAACGCAACTTCCTGCTGTCGGATGCCATCAACAGCAATTCACGGATCCTCTACAACCGCGACCCGCGGGACCGGGTCAAGCAGGTCGCGCCGTGGCTGACGGTCGATTCCAAGACCTACCCCGCGGTGATGGCCGACGGGTCGATCAAGTGGATCGTCGACGGCTACACGACCCTGGACAACTACCCCTACTCGCAGTCGACGTCGCTGCAGGAGGTCACCACCGACGCCCAGGACCTGATCAACAATCAGGCCCAGCGCACGCAGGCCAACGAGCAGGTGTCCTATGTCCGTAATTCGGTGAAGGCCACCGTCGACGCCTACACCGGCAAGGTGACGCTGTATCAGTTCGACGACACCGATCCGGTCCTCAAGACCTGGATGAAGGTGTTCCCGGGCACGGTCGAACCCCGCTCGGAATTCGACAAGAAAGCCGATCTGGCGGCGCATGTTCGTTATCCGGAAGATCTCTTCAAGATCCAGCGCGAACTTCTCGCGAAGTATCACGTGACCGATCCGACGGCCTTCTTCCAGAACAACAACTTCTGGTCGGTGCCGCCGGACCCGAGCAATGAGGACAATGCGAATCGTCAGCTGAACCAGCCGCCGTATTACTTCACCGCACGCGAACCCCGTGGCGGTTCCGGGTCCGGTTCACAGTTCCAGTTGACGACAGTGTTCACCGGATTCCGGGAACGAAACCTGGCCTCGTATATGACTGTTTCGTCCGACCCCGGGACCTATGGGCAGATCACGGTGAAGGTGCTGCCCGCCGATCGGCAATCGGGTGTCGGACCGATCCAGGCGCAGGACAACATGAAGTCGGCCGGTGCCGTGGCCTCGGACCGAAAACAGTTGGAGGGCACCACCAAGGTGACCTACGGCAATCTGCTGACCCTCCCGGTCGGCGGTGGCGGCATCTTGTACGTCCAGCCGATGTACACCGAGGTCGACTCGGGCGGCGGCGTGCCGAAACTGCATCGCGTTCTCGTCTACTACAACGCCGCGGCCGCGCAGCCGAAGGTCGGGTATGCGGCCACCGTGGCGCAGGCCCTGCAGCAGGTGGGCATCAGCCCGGAGGATGTGACGTCGCCGCTGGGCGGGGAGCCGACCACCGGCACCACCGAACCGGAACCGACGACGCCGACCACACCCACCACCCCGACACCGACGACCGGTGACACGGCGCAACGCGACGCCGCGGTGAAGGCGATCGGAGATGCGCTGGCGAAGCTCAGGGATGCGCAGAGCAACGGCGACTTCACGGCGTACGGGCAGGCACTCGATCAGCTCAATCAGGCCGTCCAGACCTACGAGAATCTGGGTGGCGGCAACTGACATGAAGGCCCCGAATGTGGTTGCGCTCACACGTGTTTGCCCAGTTCAGGGCCGATACGGGAGGCGATTTGCATCCGCTGGGAACCACCATGTAACGTGGTATTCACCAACGCGGGGTGGAGCAGCTCGGTAGCTCGCTGGGCTCATAACCCAGAGGTCGCAGGTTCAAATCCTGTCCCCGCTACCACATAGATTCGGCCCCCGATCGTCACGCGATCGGGGGCCGAATTTTTTGCCATGCGAGCCGGGTCATTCGGACATCACCGATCCGGGTTGCGCGCTTCGCTGAATTCAGTCGCAGCCCAGGCGATGAACGCGTGGTTTCAAGATCGAAAACCCTCCCGATGCTATTGTTCGGGTGGTTATTCAGAAGGAACTATGGGGGGGAACCCAGCATGGCACGACGTACCGTCGTCACCTTTGTCGACGATCTTGACGGGAAAGAACTCAAAGAAGCCGTCACGATCGCATTCAGCGTTGACAACAAGAATTACGAATTCGAGACCTCGGCGGCGCACGCCGAAGAGTTCCACCGTGACCTAGAGAAGTACGTCGCGGCGTCGCGGGTGGCCGGCGCACGACGCTCGGGTGGGGGTTCAGGCCGACGGGCACGCTCATCCCGTGACCTGAAATCGGTGCGTGAATGGGCGCGTGAGAACGGCTTTGAGATCAGTGAGCGTGGCCGGATCTCCACCGAGGTCATCGAGGCCTACGACGCGGCCCACTGACACCTGCGTGTGACCGCCGGCGACCGTCCGTCGCGAATGAGGGTGCACGTACTGTCGCCGCGACGCTAACGTTGGGGAATGACCACCGACAAGGCGATCCACGATCACATCACCGACCTGATCGGCGAAGAGCACGATCTGCGTGAACGACTCGGCCGCGGCGACATCGGCAGGGACGAGGAGAACGCCCGTCTGAAGGAGCTCGAGGTGTCGCTGGATCAGTGCTGGGATCTGCTGCGCCAGCGTCAGGCCCGCCGCCGCGCCGGTCAGGACCCCGACGACGCTGCGGTGCGTCCGGCCGACACCGTCGAGGAGTATCTGGACTGACCCGGGCCGACGCGTCGCTGCGTCACAACGGCTGCCCATGCTCTCCTATCGGTCAGGGTGATGGGCGCCGTTCGGCGCGTTCTGGCTACCGGTGGGCGCAGAACGAAGGAAGCGCTCGCGTCCCGGTGTGACCGTCATTACCCTCATAGCGGCAGAGTCGTGTGACGCGCACGACCGCGAGGACATCGACGTGAGGACGACAGTGGGCAGCTACAGCGACGCATTCGCGCGCAGCATCGACGATCGGGAGTCGTTCTGGCTCGCCGCTGCGGCAGAGATCGAGTGGTCCGTCCCGCCGACCACCGCCCTCGACGACTCCGAGGCGCCGATGTACCGATGGTTTCCCGACGGCCGGCTCAACACCTGTTTCAATGCGCTCGACCGGCACGTGGCGGCCGGGCACGGTGACCGCCTCGCCCTGATCTGGGATTCGGCGATGGTCGGTGAGGTCCGTCGCTACACCTACGCCGAACTGCTCGACGAGGTGTCGCGGTTCGCCGGGGTACTCGCATCGCAGGGCGTGGCGGCCGGCGATCGGGTGGTCATCTACCTGCCGATGATCCCAGAGGGCGCCATCGCGATGCTCGCGTGCGCGCGCATCGGGGCCGTGCACTCGGTGGTGTTCGGCGGTTTCGCGGCGCCCGAGCTGGCCACTCGCATCGACGACGCCGAGCCGGTCGCCATCATCACCGCATCCGGAGGTCTCGAACCCGGCCGCACCGTCGAATACCTCCCGATGGTCGCCAAGGCGCTCGAACTGTCGGCGAACCCGCCGTCGACGGTCATCGTCAAGGACCGCGAACAGATCGCCGGATCGGCTGCCGATCACGACGGCTGGCTGGACTGGGACGAGGTGATGGAGGCCGCGTCGCCGGTCGATCCGGTGGATGTCGCGGCGACCGATCCGCTCTACATCCTCTACACCTCGGGCACCACCGGAAAGCCGAAGGGCGTGGTCCGCGACAACGGTGGGCACGCCGTCGCCCTGCGATGGTCGATGACCAACATCTACGGCGTCGCCCCCGGCGACGTGTGGTGGACCGCATCGGATGTGGGCTGGGTGGTGGGGCACTCCTATATCGTCTACGGTCCGTTGCTGACCGGCGCCACCACGATCATGTACGAGGGCAAACCGGTGGGCACCCCCGACGCCGGGGCGTTCTGGCGGGTGATCTCCGAGCATCGGGCCAAGGCGCTGTTCACCGCGCCGACCGCGATCCGGGCGATCCGCAAGGACGACCCGGACGCCAAACTCCTTGCCGAATACGACATTTCGTCGCTCAAGACCTTGTTCGCCGCCGGTGAGCGCCTCGACCCGGACACCTTCACCTGGGCCAGTGAGGTGCTCGGTGTGCCGGTCGTCGACCATTGGTGGCAGACCGAGACCGGTTGGTCGATCGCGGCGAATCTGCGTGGGCTGGAACCGATGCCGATCAAGGCGGGTTCCCCGACGGTGCCGGTACCGGGCTATCAGGTGGGCATCGTCGACGCCGAGGGCAACACCGTCGACGCCGGCGTCGAAGGCAACATCGTCATCACGCTGCCGCTGCCGCCGGGTACCCTCGCCGGACTCTGGCGCGACGAAGAGCGTTACCGCAGTTCGTATCTGAGTGCCTTCCCGGGTTACTACCTGACCGGCGACTCGGGATACATCGATGCCGACGGCTACGTCTTCGTCCTCGGACGTTCCGACGACGTCATCAACGTCGCCGGTCACCGCCTGTCCACCGGCAGCATCGAGGCCGTCGTCGCGTCGCATCCCGCGGTCGCCGAATGCGCGGTGATCGGCATCCACGACGACCTCAAGGGACAACGACCCAGCGGCTACGTGGTGCTCAAGGCCGGCGTCGACATCGAACCCGACACGCTGCGCAACGAGCTGGTGGCCATGGTGCGCAACGAGATCGGAGCGGTCGCCACCTTCCGCGACGTCACCGTCGTCCCGGCGTTGCCGAAGACGCGATCGGGCAAGATCCTGCGCAAGACGATGCGACAGATCGCCGACCACGAGGAGTACGCGGTGCCCTCCACCATCGAGGACCCGGACGTACTCGCCGACCTCGCGCGTCAGCTCGGGGGCTGAAAGCAGCGTCGGTATATGCTGTCGGGCAGGGGTGATGGATCTCGCCCGGGGCGACGGTGTCTGTGCGCCGCCCCGAACCGCCGACGTCGGCTGATAGTTCCTGTTCCGAGTAGACGGAAGGGGTATTGTCATGGGCGCAGATCACACCGACGCCGACCTCACCGGGGGAGCGGACCGGATACCGATCCCAGTGGATCCGGACACGCCACCGGCGCGGCCGCTGCACCTGCAACTGCCGGCGCTGGGTCTGGTGTTCGTCGGCGGGGTCGCGGGCACCGGAATGCGGTATCTGCTGGAGGAACTGTTCCCGACGGTGGGTACCGGGTGGCCGTGGGCGACGTTCGGAGTGAACCTTGCCGGCGCGTTCATCCTCGGTGTGATCCTTGAGGTGATAATTCTCGCCGGACCGGATTCCGGATGGCGCCAACGGGTTCGGCTTCTCGTCGGGACCGGCTTCTGTGGGTCGTTGACCACCTACAGCACCTTCGCGCTGGAGACCACGCACCTCGGACAACACGGCGCGGTGGGCATCGCGATCGCCTACGTCGTGACGTCGGTGGCGGCCGGAATCGCCTGTGCCTGGCTGGGAATCGTGGCAGCCGGGTCGATCTTCGCGCGCCGGATGGGAGCGGTGTCGTGACGGTCCTCGCGGTTCTGCTGGCCGGTGCGCTCGGCGCGGTGGCCCGGTTCGTTGTCGACGGCGCGATCAAGAGGTGGCGGCCGACGACGTTCCCGTGGGCAACGTTCGCCATCAACGTGACCGGTTCGCTGCTGCTGGGTGTGCTCGCCGGTCTGGTGATTGATCACTCGGCACCGCATGCGCTGCAGACCATCGTCGGCACCGGATTCTGTGGCGGTTACACGACATTCAGCACGGCAAGTGTGGAGACGGTGCGGCTCGCCGAGGGACGCCGCGGAATACTGGCCGCCGCCAACGCGATCGGCAGTGTGGTGGCGGCCGTCGTGGCGTGCGGGTTCGGGTTGTGGTTGGCATCGGTGTGAAGGAGTTTGCCATGAACGATGAGAAAGACTTCGGCCAGCTCGGTGGCGACGGTCCGCTGCGGCGCAGCCGATCCGGTCCCGAACCGACAGTGGCGGCGCGAGCGGCCCTGGTGGTCGGCTGGGATCGCCACCCCGACAGCATAGCTGCCATGGCTTTCGCGGTCCGACTCGCCGTCGATCTCGACGCCCACATCCATCTGGTGCACATCGTCGATCTCGACGACGCCCCGATCGATCTCGACTCCCCGGAGTGGGACGAGGACTACCGCAACACGGTGACCGACGAGGTGCTTGCCGCACGCTCCCTGCTCGACGGCGTCCCGGCGTCGTGGACCTACCACGGCGGTCACGGCTCACCCGCCGACCTCCTCGCCGTCGTCGCCGATCGCTACTCCGCGCTGATGGTGGTGATCGGCAGTCCGCGACCTGGCATGCTCGGATATCTGGATTCAGTTCTGGGACAATCGGTTGCGCATCGCCTCATCGGTCGGCGTGGGGTACCCCTGTTGTTGGTGCCGGCGGATTCGTCGGCTGACGGGTAGCGGCGCCCGCAGGCCGGTGAGATCGCTGTCGCGGTTGCGTCCGAGGTCAGGCGTTGGGCTGTTCCACATTCTGGTTGCAGCTTCGGCGAGCCACTGATCGAATACGTTGGGCGGAGCGAAAGTCATGGCCCCCCGTGACGACGACGTGTGTACGTTGCGCGAACAATATCGGGAGCCGGGATTTCTGTATGTCACCCAGGCGGGTGATTGCCGGTTGGGGTGCGGCCGGCACCCTTGTCCTGAAACGGCCTCGTCCCCCGAAGAGCCGGTGGCACTCGGGGGACGAGGTCGTGGACGATGCCTGCGATCAGTTGATGATCGGTTGCCTCACTTCAATTCCGCACTGCTCTTACCCAGCACCCGGCGGGCGATGATGAGTTGCTGGATCTGTTGGGTGCCCTCGAAGATGTCCAGGATCTTCGAGTCCCGCGCCCACTTCTCCAGCAGGGTGCGCTCGGAATAGCCCGGCGTACCGGCCAATTCGACGGCCTTGTTGGTGATGTCGGTGCCGGTGCGGCCCGCCTTCGCCTTGGCCATCGAGGCCTCCAGCGAGTTGGGCTGCTTGTTGTCGGCCATCCAGCAGGCCCGCATGGTCAGCAGATACGCTGCCTCCCAATCGGATTCCATCCGGATGAACTCGGCTGCGGCCGCGTGCTGATCGGCGGCCGGGCGGTCGTAGTCGATCTCGATGCCGGCCTCTTCCAGGATGTGGCGCAACTCCTCGAGGGCGGCGCGGGCCACACCCACGGCCATACCCGCGACCAGCGGACGCGTGTTGTCGAAGGTCTGCATGACACCGCCGAAGCCCTTCTTGGTGTCCACCTCCGGGCTACCGAGCAGGTTCTCCTTGGGGATGTGGCAGTTCTCGAACCGGATCACCGCGGTGTCCGAGACGCGAATACCGAGCTTGTGCTCGAGACGCACGATCTCCACGCCCGGATGTTCGCGCGGCACAACGAAACTCTTGATGGCGGCGCGGCCGAGGCTCTTGTCGACCGTCGCCCACACCACGATGTGGCTGGCGCGCGAACCGGCGGTGACGAAGATCTTCTCACCGTTGATGACGTACTCGTCGCCGTCGAGGGTGGCCGTCGTGGTGACCGCGGCCGAGTCGGAGCCGAAACTCGGTTCGGTGATGGCCATCGCGGCCCACACCTTGCCGAAGCGTTCGAGCTGCTCGTCGGTGGCGACCGCGGCGATCGCCGAATTGCCCAGTCCCTGATAGGGAATCGACAACATCAGGCCGACGTCGCCCCAGGAGGTCTCCATGACGTTGACCACCGACTGCATGTTGCCGCCGTTGACGACGACGCCCTCGGGACGCTGCTTGCCCTTGTCCTGGCCGCGCCCGGCGTCGGCGCCCGCACCGGCCTGGCCGGTCTCGGCGAGTCCGTCGTACAGGCTGGCCAGGGTGTCGAGTTCAACGGGGTAGTCGTGCTCACGCAGGTCGTACTTGCGCGAGATGGGACGGAAGATCTCCGCCGCGGCCTGGTGGGCCTGATCGATGGTGACGCCGAGCTTGCGTGGCAGTTCCAGATTGATGCTCATGAGTTGAAATTCCTCGTTGCTTCCCGGGTCGGCCTCAGAGGACGACGATGCCTTCGCCGATGCCGGCGCCACGCAGATCGCGGTACCAACGCTCGACCGGGTGTTCCTTGGTGAAGCCGTGGCCGCCGAGGAGTTGCACGCCGTCGAGACCGATCTGCAGGCCCTTGTCGATGGTGAGCTTGCGGGCCAGCGCCGCCTCCCGGGCGAACGACAGGCCCTGCTCCGCACGCGATGCGCCGCGCAGGGTGACCAGTCGGATTGCGTCGAGTTCGGTGGCGATGGTGGCGACCATGAAGGCCACCGCCTGACGGTTGGAGATCGGCTCGCCGAACGCCTCACGCTCGTTGACGTAGGGGATCACGTAGTCGAGGACGGCCCGGCCGGTACCGGCGGCCAGAGCCGACCAGCCCAGCCGCGACAGGCGCACGACGTCGCGGTAGGCGGCCAGCGCGGCCTCCCCGGTCTCCTCGCCGAGTAGCGCGGACTCCGGTACGGCGACGTCCTGCAGCAGCAGGCGGCCCATGCCGGCGGCGCGCACACCCATGCCGGGGTCGGCCTCCACGATCAGGCCCTTGCTGTCGGATTCGACGATGAACAGGGCGGGCTGTCCGTCGAGCTGCGCGCCGACGATGAACAGTTCCGACGAACCTGCCGCGGGGACAAAGGACTTCACGCCGTTGAGGCGGTAGCCGCTGGGCACCCGATGGGCCTTGGTCTGCAGCGCGAAGGCGTCGAAGAGGGGACGCGGCTCGGCGATGACGACCGCCGACTGCGGGACGTCCTCACCGGCGAAATCGGGGAGATAGGTCTTCTGCTGGCCCTCGCTGCCGAAGTTGGTCAGTGTGGTGGCCACACCGCTCGGCGCGAGTAGCGGAAGGGCGAGTCCCATGTCGCCGTAGGCCATCGCCTCGGCGACGAGCGCGTTGGTGACCACACCGCGCTCGGTGGCGGCACCCTCGAACTCCTCGGGGACGTTGATCATGGTGATGCCGAGTTCCGCGGAACGCTTGACGATGTCCTCGGGTGCCGCTGCGGCGGCGTCGGCGTCATAGGCCGCGGGACGCAGGATCTCGGCGGCGAACTCCTTGACCGTCTCGGCGATCATCTGCTGTTCGTCGTCGGGGGTGAGGTTGAAGTAGTCCTTCGGCGTGGTGGTCAGGCGGGCTGCCTGGCCCGATCCGCCCTGGACCTTCTTGAAGGCGCGGTTGGCCGCACCGAGGGTCTGGAAGCCGGTCTTGGTCGCCTGGTAGGCGATCCGGTTGATCGGTTCGCGGATCTGGTACTTTTCCGCGAACTCCGATCCCGTGACGGTGGTCAGCACCCGCATGGCGGTGCCGATGAAGTTGCGGGGATGCTTGGTCTTGCCGACCGCAGAGGTGTCGCGGGGCTCGGTGTGAGTCGACATGGTCACCATTTCTCTCGTGCGTGTGGCTTCGTGCGTGGGGCTCCGGTAGAACTTACCCGGTAGTAAGAACGAACCTTACTCCTCAGTAAGAAGTTTGTCACGCACTCGGCGAACTCCGGCCGGCGGGCCACGACGCTGGCACCGCACCGACAGCAGGAGCATGGTGGAACCATGCAACTCACCCACTTCGGTCATTCCTGCCTGCTGGTCGAGTTGGACGGGACGAAGATCCTGTTCGATCCGGGAAACCTCTCACACGGATTCGAGGGCATCACCGGCCTCGACGCCATCCTGATCACCCATCAGCACCCGGATCACTGCGACGTGGCGCGGCTACCGAGCCTCGTCGCCGACAACCCCCAGGCGCTGCGGATCGCGGACCCGCAGACCGCCAAGCAGCTCAACGACGCCGATTCCGCGGGTGAGTGGACCGCGGCACATGCCGGCCAGGCGGTGTCGATCGGCGAGGTCAACACGCGCGTCACCGGCGGTCGGCATGCGGTGATCCACCCCGACATTCCGGTGATCGACAACGTCGCCTACGTCCTCGACACGGCCGGGCAGACCGGTCGATTCATGCATCCGGGTGACTCGTTCTACATCCCATTCGAGAAGATCGACGTTCTCGCCCTGCCGTCGGCGGCGCCGTGGATGAAGCTGTCGGAATCGGTGGACTACCTGCGCGCGATGGCGCCGCGGGTCGCGGTGCCCATCCATCAGGCGATCCTGTCGGATGCGGGCAGCGGAATTCACCACGGACGACTGACGGAGATGAAGGACCCGGCCACCGAGTTCACCGTGTTGGGCAAGGAATCGGCGACCGACGTCTGAGGGCGATCCGGGCCGGATCGACTATTCGGCCGGGGGAGCGAAGAACTCCAGCGCGATGTTGTCGGGGTCGCGGAAGGAGATCCCGGACCCGTAGTGCGCATGCTTGATACCGCCGTGTGCGATGCCGAGCTCGTCGAGACGCGTCACCCAGGACTCCAGTTCGTCGCGTCCGACGGCGAATGCGACATGATCGAGCCCGGTGCGCTTCTCGTCGAAGGTTTCCGCGGGAGTCGTGTCGGTGTGCGTGTGCAGCCCGAACAGGGTTCCGCCGTCCAGCGCGTAGACGGCATGGTGGTACGTGCCCGATTCCTCGTCCTCGTCGAGAACCGGGTCGGTACCGAACAGTCGCGTGTACCAGTTGGTGCTGATCCGCAGGTCGCGGACGGTGATCGCGACGTGGGTGAGTGCGGGAAAGCCGGGCATGGGGGACTCCTTCGGCGTCGGTGACGAGACCTTGCTCACCACGACGGTAGGTAATGGTCCGGCGTGGCAAGCGGATTCGCCGGAGGACTCACCAAAAGGACAGGGCGCCCCTCGACCGGATTGTGGCGCCCACTCGACGGGAAACGGCGCCCACTCGACGGGAAACGGCGCCCACTCGACGCGAAACGGCGCCCACTCGACGGGAAACGGCGCCCACTCGACGGGAAACGGCGCCCACTCGACGGGGTTGGCGGTCAGCCGCGCAGCGCGTTCAGCACACCCTCGTGCAGCAGTCCGTTGGTGGCGACGGCACTGCCACCCGAGGGACCGTCGGCGCCCTCCAGCGAGGTGAAGGTTCCGCCGGCCTCACGGACGAGGATGTCGAGGGCGGCCAGGTCCCACAGTGAGACCTCCGGCTCGGCCGCGATGTCGACGGCGCCCTCGGCGACGAGGCAGTAGTTGTAGAAGTCGCCGTAGCCGCGCACGCGCCACACCTGGTCGGTCAGCGCGATGAACTTCTCGCGGATACCCCGATCGGCCCACCCGGACAGGCTGGAGAACGCCAGGCTCGCCGACGCCGGATCGGTCACCGCCGACACCGACAGACGACGTACCTCGCCACCGTCGAAGTCGGAGAACGCGCCCAATCCGGCTGCCGCCCACCAGCGACGTTTGAGCGCCGGGGCGCTGACGACACCCACCACGGGCACCCCGTCGACCAGCAACGCGATGAGCGTGGCCCACACCGGTACGCCCCGGACGAAGTTCTTCGTCCCGTCGATCGGGTCGACGATCCACTGCCGGCCGGTGATCATGGCCTCGCCGCCGAACTCCTCACCGAGCACGGCATCATCGGGTCGGCGTGCGGCGAGTCGCTCGCGGACGAGGCGTTCGCAGTCGAGGTCGGCATCGGAGACCGGGGTCAGGTCGGGTTTGTCGGAGACGTGCAGATCGAGCGCCCCGAATCGGCGGGTGGTCAGGGCATCCGCGGAGGCGGCGATCGACAGGGCCAGATCGAGGTCATCGCGGGGGTCGACGTCGGCGGCGGGGCTGGTCATGACCGGTAGGGTAGCGGCATGTGGATCACCATCACCATCGCTGTCCTGCTGGCCGCGCTCGCGGTGGGGATGATCATGCAGATGCGGGGTCGCAGGATCGGTGGATTCTCCGGTGGCGGAGCCGGATACGAGCAGGGCACGCTCACCGTCACCGGGGTCAGTGACCGACCTCAACCGGACAGCAAGGGTGAGGTGTTCTGCACGGTGTCGGGCGTCATCAACGGTCCGGGAACCTCGCCGACCGAGGTCTACGGAACCATGGTGCTGACCGACGGGGCGTCGTGGCCGCAGGTCGGCTCGGACCATCCGGTGGTCTACCGCCCGGGCAAGGCGGAGACCAGCTGGCGATTCGGGGAGTTGCCGCCGGTGACCCCGCCACCGACCTCGTCATGAGCCGACTGGGTCTCACAGTCGCGGATCGGTACCCTGGTTAACCGTGCATCCCGACGTGACCGCAGATCTCGAATCCCTCGACGCCACCCTCACCACCGTGGAGAAGGTGCTCGACGTCGATGAGCTGCGCCGCCGGATCGACGAGCTCGAGATGCAGGCCTCCGACCCCGAGCTGTGGAACAACCAGGAGCACGCGCAGAAGGTCACCAGCGAACTCAGCCACGCCCAGTCGGAGTTGCGGCGCGTGACCGAACTGCGCCAGCGCCTCGAGGACCTTCCCGTGCTCTACGAGCTGGCCGAGGCCGAGGAGGGTGACGACCGCACCGCCGCCCTCACCGACGCCGACACCGAACGCGAGTCACTGCGGACCGACATCCAGGCGATGGAGGTCAAGACCATGCTGGCCGGCGAGTACGACCAGCGTGATGCGCTGGTCAACATCCGCTCGGGCGCCGGTGGCGTCGACGCCGCGGACTGGGCGCAGATGCTGATGCGGATGTATGTGCGCTGGGCCGAACAACACAGCTACTCCGTCGAGGTCTACGACACCTCCTACGCCGAAGAGGCCGGGCTGAAGTCGGCGACCTTCGCGGTGAAGGCGCCGTACATGTACGGCACCCTCTCGGTCGAGCAGGGCACCCATCGCCTCGTCCGGATCAGCCCCTTCGACAACCAGGGCCGGCGCCAGACGTCGTTCGCCGAGGTCGAGGTGCTGCCGGTGGTGGAGACCACCGACCACATCGACATCGACGAGAACGAGCTCAAGGTCGACGTCTACCGGTCGTCAGGTCCCGGCGGCCAGTCGGTCAACACCACCGACTCCGCGGTCCGCCTGACCCACCTGCCCACCGGGATCGTCGTCACCTGTCAGAACGAGAAGAGTCAGCTGCAGAACAAGGCGTCGGCGATGCGGGTGCTGCAGGCCAAACTGCTCGAACGCAAACGTCAGGAGGAGCGCGCCGAACTCGACGCCCTCAAGGGCGACGGCGGCTCGAGCTGGGGTAACCAGATGCGCTCCTACGTGCTGCACCCGTACCAGATGGTCAAGGACCTGAGGACCAACGTCGAGAGCAACAACCCGACCGCCATCCTCGACGGCGATCTCGACAACTTCATCGAGGCCGGAATCCGCTGGCGCATGGCCGATGCCGACGCTTGATCTCGGTGTGGCACAGGTGATCGCCGCCCCCGACATCTGGTCGGTCGCGGCGCAGCCGCTCGCCGCCAACTCTGCCGAGTCGGTGTTCGAGCAACTGCTCGGGTCGATCTATCTGTGGCTGGCGACCAGCGGTCTGCAGATGCTGACCTGGGTGCTCGGCGGTTTGCTGACGATCCGGTTGATCCGATGGTCCGCGGATCACTACGCCGCGCGCCTCGAGGCGAACTTTCACAACAGTGACCTGATCGTGCAGACCGAGGACTCCAAGCATCGGCGAGCGTTGGTCGACGTGGTGGCGTGGGTGCTCATCGTCGCCGTGATCGCCGTGGTCCTGATCCGCTTCCTCTCGATTCTCCACGTTCCCATCACCGGCCTGACCGGTCCCGGTGCGGTGATCGGTGCGGCACTCGGTTTCGGTGCGCAGCGGGTGGTGCAGGACATCCTGGCCGGATTCTTCGTCGTCGCCGAACGCCAGTACGGCTACGGCGACGTCGTCAGCCTGACGGTCACCGGCAATGGCCTGGCCGACGGCACGGTCGAGGACGTGACCCTGCGCGTCACCAAGCTGCGGACCAGTGAGGGCGAGGTCATCACCGTGCCCAACGGCCAGATCATCAAGGCCACCAACCTGTCCAAGGATTGGGCACGCGCCGTCGTCGACGTCCCGGTGCCCGCCGAGGCCGACATCGGTCTGGTCAACGAGACCCTCGACCGGGTCGGACGCGACTTCTTCGAGGATCGCAACTGGCATGACCTCCTGCTCGACGCGCCGTCCCCGCTGGGTGTGACCGACCTCGAACTCGACTCGGTGACCGTTCGGATGGTGGCCCGCACGCTGCCGGGCAAGCAATTCGAGGTGAGCCGCGCACTGCGTGTCGCGATCGTTCAGGCCCTGGCCCGTGAGGGCATCACCGTGGCGCCCGGACGTGACGCGCAGTCCGGCGGGGCGCCCCCGGCCACTCTGGCCGACACGATCGGCAAGGGCGGGGACTCATGACCCATCGCAACACTCCTGACGGCGACAATCCCGAGGACAACATTCCCGCCGGCGACAAGCCCGCCGGCACCAAGCCCGCCGGCAATGTGCCCGCCGCCACCAACTCCGACAACGAGATCACCGGCGAGATCCCGCGCGTCGATGCGCCCACGACGGACACGCCCACCGGCGGCCGGCCGGCGGGGCAGCCCCATCCGCGTCGGCGGCCCCTGCGCGACCGCAATTGGAAGCACATCTACCGCACCCGGATTCGTACCAGCACGGCGATCCTGCTGGTGGCGTTCCTCGGCTGCTGGACGCTCTACGGCTTCACGTCGCAGCGCTACGCGCCCGCACCGACGACCACCGCACCCGCTCAGGTCGCACGCACCACCACACCGACCTACTATTCCGAGCCGGCGACCACATACTCATCGACCACACCCAGCGTGTCCGAGTCGGTATCGGGGGAGCCGTCGGTGTCGGGAACCAGCGGAGAAGAGGGTGCCGAGTCGGCTCCGGGAACCGATGAATCGTCGACGACGACCACCAACAAGAATCCGTTCCAGTGGCTGCAGCCCAACACCACCAACACCACGACGACGGTTCCGTCCCGCTGACCTGCGCCTTACCCGGGCAACGCGCCGGGTGCGGCGCCTGAGCGGGCTTCTCAGGCGTCGTCGTTACACTGGCTCACCGTGATCAAGCTGGACAACGTCACGATGAAGTACAAGGCCTCCAGCCGCCCCGCCCTGTCGGACCTGTCCCTTGAGGTCGACAAGGGTGAGTTCGCCTTCCTCATCGGACCATCGGGTTCGGGAAAGTCGACGTTCTTCCGGCTGCTGCTCAAGGAGGATAGACCCACCTCGGGCGACATCTACGTCGGCGATTTCCACGTCAACACGCTCAAGGGCCGGCTGGTCCCGAAGCTTCGTCAGTCGATCGGGTGCGTCTTCCAGGACTTCCGCCTGCTGCAGCAGAAATCGGTCGCCGACAACGTCGCCTTCGCACTCGAGGTGATCGGCAAACCGCCGTCGATGATCCGCAAGATCGTGCCGGAGGTACTCGACTACGTCGGCCTCGAAGGCAAACTCGAACGGATGCCGTATGAACTCTCGGGCGGTGAGATGCAGCGCGTGGCCATCGCACGGGCCATCGCCAACCGGCCGCTGGTGCTGCTCGCCGACGAGCCGACCGGCAACCTCGATCCGGAGACGAGTGAAGAGATCGTCGACGTGCTCGACCGAGTCAACCGCCGCGGCACCACCGTCGTGATGGCCACCCACGATCGCCACATCGTCGACGCGATGCGTCGGCGGGTACTCGAATTCGACAACGGGCGACTCGTCCGCAACGACGAACAAGGGGTCTACGGGATCGGCTGAGGGACATCCGCGCGCACCTGTGAGTGCGCCGCGAATTCCGGGCCGAAGAGACCACGACCACAAAGGACATCCGAGCGACATGCGAGCGCATTTCATCATCAGCGAGGTCTTGAACGGCTTCCGTCGCAACGTCACCATGACGATTGCCATGATCATCACCACGGCCATCACGCTGGGGATGTTCGGTGGCGGCCTGCTGGTGATCCAGATGGCCGACAAGAGTCAGAAGATCTTCCTCGACCGGGTGGAGATGCAGTTCTTCCTCAACGAGGACGTCTCCAAGGCCGATCCCAATTGCCGCCAGGCCCCGTGTACCACGTTGCGCACCGAGCTGGAGAAGCAACCCGGTGTGGGCTCGGTGACCTACGTCAGCGCCCAGGAAGGCTACGAGGCCGCCAAGGCGATGTTCGAGGAGACCTCACCAGAGATCGCCGATCAGATCACCCCGGACACCTTCGCCCAGTCCTCGGTCAAGGTCCGGATGTCGGATCCGGATCGCTTCGACGAGGTTTACACCACCTTCGCCGGCCGACAAGACCTCGGCATCGAGGGAGCGCTCGATCAGCGAGAGTTGGTCAAACGCATCTTCGGGGTGCTCGACGGCGTGCGCAATGCCGCCTTCGCCGTGGCGGCGATCCTGGCGGTGGCGGCCATCCTGCTGATCGTCAACACGGTGCAGGTCGCCGCCTTCACCCGCCGAACCGAGGTGTCCATCATGCGGCTCGTCGGTGCCACGCGGTGGTACACGCAGCTGCCGTTCCTGCTCGAGGCAGTGCTCGCCGCCCTCATCGGATCCTTGCTGGCCGTCGGCGGATTGTTCCTGGCCAAGATCTTCTTCTTCGACCGTGCACTGGCCGGGCTCTACGGCGTCAACATCGTGCCGCGGGTGACCGCGGGTGACGTCCTGCTGGTGTCACCCTGGCTCGTCATCGGCGGAATTGTGTTGGCAGCGGCGACCGGATATGTCACGCTGCGTGTCTACGTCCGGGAGTGAACGGGCCGTCGCGCGCGTTGTACACCCGGAGGATTTCCATCAACCACTGCATTTCGACGAACCACTGCACCCGAGGAGGTGAGTAGCCGCCATGGCGAAGGAAAAGGGACGCAACCTCATCGCGTCCAACCGCAAGGCCCGGCACAACTACACCATTCTCGACACCTACGAAGCCGGCATCGCGCTCCTGGGCACCGAGGTCAAGAGTCTGCGTGAGGGCAAGGCGTCCCTGGTGGATGCGTTCGCCACCATCGATGACGGCGAGGTGTGGTTGCGTGGACTGCACATCGCGGAGTACGGCAACGGGTCGTGGACCAACCACGCACCGCGCCGCAACCGAAAACTGCTCATGCACCGTCGCGAGATCGACAACCTGATCGGCAAGATCCGCGACGGCAATCTCACCCTGGTGCCGCTTTCGATGTACTTCCACGACGGTCGGGCCAAGGTGGAGATCGCGTTGGCCCGCGGTAAGCAGGCCCACGACAAGCGCCAGGATCTCGCCCGGCGCACCGCCCAGCGTGAGGTGGCCCGCGAGGTCGGCCGGCGCGTGAAGGGTATGTGATCGCTGCGGTGACAGCGCCCGGACTCGGTCGCCGTCGTCGACGGTGGGTGGTCTGGCTGAGCGCTCTGGTCGTCGCGGTGCTGTCGCTGGCCGGATGTGCCCCCGAGCAGTCCGCTGCCGAACAGATCGGCGGCTCCGGGCCGGCGATCGCGGGGTTACCCGCCACCCCGCCGATGGGCTGGAACAGCTGGAACACCTTCGGCTGCGGAATCACCGAGCAGATCGTGCGCGCCCAGGCCGATGCGCTGGTTTCCTCCGGACTCCGTGACGCGGGGTATCGCTACGTCGTCGTCGACGACTGTTGGATGGCCCCGACCCGGGACGACGACGGCCGACTACGTGCCGACCCCACGCGTTTCGCCGCCGGGATCGCCGCACTCGCCGACTACATCCACGCCCGCGGACTGAAGTTCGGCATCTACGCCGGCGCGCAGGACAAGACGTGTGCGCAGTACACCGGAAGCTATCCGGGCGCGACCGGAAGCGGTGGCCACGAGAGCACCGACGCGGCGACCTTCGCGTCGTGGGGAGTGGACTTCCTCAAGTACGACTGGTGCTCCGGTACCTCCTCGCACGACGATCAGGTCTCGGCCTTCACCGCGATGCGCGACGCGATCCGGGCGACCGGGCGGCCCATCGTCTACGGCATCAACCCGAACAGCGGCGTGTCCGGATCGGTGCCCGGAGCCGAATTCGATTGGGGCGGTGTGGCAACGATGACGCGGGCCACCAACGACATCACCCCGGCATGGTCCACCGACGCGGGACCGTCGGGCTATCAGGGCATCACCGACATCGTCGACGCCGCTGCTCCGCTGGGCAATCGGGTCTCCGATGGTCGGTTCGTCGATCCGGACATGCTGGTGGTCGGGGTCGGCAACGCACTCACGCCGGCGATGCAACGCACCCAGATGTCGATGTGGGCGATGATGGCCGCGCCGCTGATGGCCGGCAACGACCTCACCACGATGAGCACCCAGACCCGCGACATCCTCGCCAATGACGCGATTATCGGCGTCGATCAGGACCCGCGGGTCCGCGCCGGTGCGATGGTCGGTGACGATCCCGAGATCTGGAGTCGGGCACTCGGCGACAAGGGCCTCGTCGTCTCACTGACCAACCGGGGCGATCATGCGCGCACGATGTCGGTGTCGCTGACCAGTCTCGGTCTCAACGGCGATGCGTCGGTGGCCGGCGTCGACGCCTGGACCGGTAAGCGCTACCAGGCCTCCGACGGGCAGTTGTCGGTTCCCGTGGGTGTCGCCGACACCGCGATGCTGTCGATTCAGTGACGTGGTCGCGGCGGTGCGGGGACGGCTGCGAGAAATGGGAATGAACCTGTCCGTCCGGGTTGTTACAATGAACTGCTCGCCCCTCACCGGGCGGGTCTCGTCTCGGGGCTGATCGGTTTCGACTACGTTCGCCGAGGCGGGGGAAGCGTGTCGGTGCAGGCCAGAGACCACCGTATAAGCGTCGCGGCAACCAATTAAGCGCCGATAAGAATCAGCGCGATTACGCCCTCGCTGCCTGACAGCGAGCCCGTAATCTGTCGGCCCGGATCATGCTCCCGGATCCGGTGCCGGCATCATCTTCGGGAGCTCACCGTTCGCACCGGTCGCGGGTGCGGATGGGACATTCAACAGCGACTGGGATCGTCATCTCGGCTTGTTCGCGTGACCGGGAGATCCGAGTAGAGACACAGTGAACTGCACACGGAGAAGCCCCGCTGACACGACGGAGGACCCGGGTTCAATTCCCGGCAGCTCCACAGCGATGTGCCCCCTACCTATGTCAGGTAGGGGGCACATTTCATTCCTGGCGTGCCATGTGGGTGAGTGCCATGTGGGCGGGAGGGAATTGGTCAGCGTGGTACGACGGGCTGTGCAACGTGAATCTCGTAAGCAGACCGCGCAGGGAAGAAGACGGGGAAGAAGCGACGACCACGCTCGATGACCTCCGCGCACGCCGTCCCGGAAACCGTGAGCCGATCGACCGCGTTCGCGCCCAGATGAATCACGACACCGCGATCTATCGGCTTGTGCAACTCCGTAGGGATGCGGGGTTGGTGCAGAAGGAGGTGGCTGACATCGTGGGAGTTGGACAGAACCGTGTGTCACGAATCGAGAAGGGTGACCTGGCCACCACCACGGGCTCGACGTTGCAGAAGTACGTCGAGGCGCTCGGCAGTGAACTCGAACTCATGGTGAAAAAGGCCCGACGGGACCGTGGCTCCGCTGGACATCAACCGCGAGACGATGCCTGCGTAGCTCGTGGACCCTCAGCCACGCAATGGGTGGGACGCCCGGGAAGTGACGTCCGAGGCGGGCATGCGTCCACCTCTGCCTCGGCAACGGAATCTCAACGCACGCAGTCTGATGCTGGTCACGGCTGAGGAGACACTCGTTCGGCCGACCGCTCACCGCGCCACCGCGGGCGCCACCAACGTCCGATCGCCGGCACGCATCAACGCGCTCCCGGTTCCACCGCCGACGGCTCCGATCGCCACCCGCCCGGCACGGATCGCGGCGTCGAGGTCGATTCCGGTCTCGACGCCGCTGTCGCGCAGCAGATAGACGAGGTCCTCGGTGGCGATGTTGCCGCTCGCCCCGGGCGCGAACGGGCAGCCGCCGAGGCCGCCAACCGATGCATCGAGACGCGAGATGCCGGCCTGCACAGCGGCATACGCACTCGCCAGGCCGCTGCCGCGAGTGTTGTGGAAATGCGCGCCCAACGGCAGTTCGCCGATCAGCGGAACCACCTGCGCGACAAGATCACGCACGCGCCCCGGGGTGGTGGTGCCGATGGTGTCGGCGACGCTGATGCGGTCCGCGCCCGCGTCGACGGCCCGTGAGATCACTCCGGTGACCCGCTCCGGGGGCGTCGGACCGTCGAAAGGGCAATCCCACGCGGTCGCCACGATCACCTCGACGCCGGCGTTCGCCGCATGTGCCATCGCGACGATCCCTTCGATGAGGGCGACCGACGCCTCGGTGTCCCGGCCGACATTGGCGCGGCTGTGCGCATCCGACGCCGACACCACGTATTCGAGGTTGGTGAGCCCCGCGTCAAGGGCGCGTCGCACCCCGCCCACTGAGGCGACCAGGGCCGAGAAGCTCACGCCCGGAAAGCGATCGAGGTGGGTACACAGTTCGGCGGCGTCGGCGAGCGCCGGGACCTTACTCGGCGAGACGAAGGCGGTGACCTCCACCTCACGCACGCCGGTGTCGCAGATCGCCTCGAGCAGTTCGAGTTTCGCGGCCGTGGAGATCGGTTCCTCGATCTGCAGGCCGTCGCGCATCGCGACGTCGCGAATGGTCACATCCATCAGATCACTCCCTCGTCGGCCAACTCGGCCACCTGCTCCGCGGAGAGCCCGAGCACCTCACCGTAAACCGCCGCGTTGTCACATCCCGGTTCGGGTGGACCGGCATTGCGGATCCGTCCCGGCGTCTCGCTGAACTGCGGCACCACACCCGGACCGCGCACCACCCGACCGGCCCGTTCGTCGAAATGGTCGGCAATCATGCCGCGCGCCTGCAGATGGGGGTCAGCGACCACCTCGGCGATGGTGTTCACCGGGCCGACCACGACGCCCGCCTCCGACAGCACGTCGGTGAGCTTGTCGGCGGAGAACTGCGTCGACCATTCACCGATCAGCGCATCGAGCTCGTCCTGATTGCGGCCGCGCGCCGCATGATCGGCGAAACGCGGATCGGTGGCCAACTCGGGTTGCCCCATCGCCGCGCACAGCCGCGCGAACACAGAATCCTGGTTGGCGGCGATGATCACGTGCGTGCCGTCGGCGGTGGGGTAGAGGTTCGACGGGGCAATCCCGTCGAGTCGAGTACCCGACGGTCCGCGCACCACGCCACCCACGTCGTAGTCCGCGATCGCCGATTCCTGCACGGCGACACAGGATTCCAGCAGCGAGGTATCGACCACCTGCCCCTTGCCGGTGACGCTGCGCCGATACAGTGCGGCCAGCGCGCCCTGGGTGGCGAACATTCCGGCCAGGGTGTCGCCGAGTGACAGCGACAATCGCGGCGGCAATTGGCCGGGATAGCCGTTGATGTAGCGCAACCCGCTCGCCGCCTCGGCGACCGAGGCGTATCCGGCACGCGACGCATCGGGTCCGGTCTGTCCGTACCCGGACACCCGGACGATCACGATGCCGGGATTGCGTTCGAGGAGCACGTCGGGTCCGATGCCGAGACGTTCGAGCGTTCCGGGCCGGAAGTTCTCGACGATGATGTCGGCGCGGTCGGCGAGACGGAGAAACATCTCCCGGCCACGATCGGAGCGCAGGTCGAGGGTGATGGCCCGCTTGTTGCGGCCGTGCACGGTCCAGTAGAAGCGGTTCCCGTCGACCTCGGCCTGCCCCCAGGTACGGATCGGGTCGGGTCGATTCGGCGGTTCGATCTTGATCACGTCGGCGCCCATGTCGCCGAGGAGCCGGGCGGCATGCGGGCCGGCGATGAGGGTGCCGAGTTCGAGCACGGTGACCCCGTCGAGGGGGCCGGTGGGCTCGTCGTTCGACGGTGCCGTCGGCCGGGATGCGGAAGCGCTCATCCCTTCAGTGTGGCCGGGGACGGGCCTCCGGGGCAATCCGCCACCAGGTTCAAATGCCCTCTGACGTGGCAAAACGCCTGAATGGCGGCGACAACGTGAAAATGAGCCAGAATTTGAAATCTCTGCACATTGGTTCGCGAATCGAACAATGGGGTGGCATTGGTGACGGTGAAGCGATTCGAGCAGATGTCTGCGGGGCGCGTGGTGTCCACCGCGGGCTCGGCGATCGCGACGCTCGGTCGGCTGCTCGAACTGTTCGCGACCGCCGCGAGCCGCGGGTGCGGATCTGGTCCGCGGGCATCGTGGGCGGCGGCACCGTGGCGGTGCTGGTGGTGCTCGGCGCGTCGGTCGGCGGATCGATCGGTGTCGAGGCGTTCGGCACGGGTCTGCCCGTCGGGTCGGTCACGTCGATCGCTGCCCACGACGGGCAGGTGGTGGTGCGGTTCACCGTGGACGGCGGCATCGACTTCCCCGCCGACGTGTCCGATCACGGTGGATCGCAACGGCTGTCGGAGCACCGACATCGCCGGAGGGGTGGCAGCGCCTCCGGGGAACTGATGCCGTCGTCGGTGATTCACTGAGCTCTGGCTGTGTTCTATGTCATACCGACCCGCTAGTGTTGCCCACGCGTCATCGTTGTCCAATGAGTTCAGGAGGGACCATGTCCGCACAGACGACATCCGAGTCCGCACAGACGACATCCGATTCCGGGTTGTTGCCCGACATCTCACTGTGGGACATCCTCCGCGGCATCGGGTCGCTCCGCTGCGACCTCGGCAGCATCGTGCGGACGCTGCCCGCCCTGATCCCGCAACCGCCGACCCGGCGCATGTCGATCGGGAAGCGGTTCGTGCAGGCCGCCGAGAAGTACCCGGACAACGACTTCCTGCGATTCGAGGGCCGGTCGATCACCTACCGTGAGGCCAATTCCCAGGCCAATCGGATCGCCGATTATCTTACACGCCAAGGTATTTCGAAGGGCGACGTCGTCGCCGTGCTGTCCCGCAATCACCCCGACGTGGTGATCACGATGCTGGCGATCGTGAAGGTGGGCGCCATCGCGGGCATGCTCAACTTCCATCAACGCGGGGCGGTGCTCGAACACAGCCTCGGGCTGATCGATGCGTCCCTGGTGATCTACGAGGAGGACCTCGCCGAGGCCTTCGAATCGGTCTCCGAGCAGGTGCTCCCGCCGCTGCGTGTCTCCTTCGACCAACTGCACCGCGAGGTCGCGACGTGCTCGCCGGTCAACCCGGTCGCCACCGACGCGATCACCCTGGGCGACACCGCCTTCTACATCTTCACCTCGGGAACCACCGGATATCCCAAGGCCTCCAAGATGAGTCACTTCCGGTGGCTCACCGCGATGGCGGGCATCGGGGGCGTGGGGATCCGGCTGCGCAGCGACGACGTCATGTACACCGCGCTGCCCTTCTACCACAACAACGCGCTGACCATCTCGGTGTCGTCGGTGCTGGCATCGGGGGCGTGCCTGGCCGTCGGCCGAACGTTCTCCGCGTCGCGGTTCATCGACGAGATCATCGAGAACGATGCCTCGGCGTTCTGCTACATCGGCGAACTGTGCCGGTATCTGCTCGCGCAGCCGGCCAAACCCACCGACCGCGCCCATCGGCTCCGGCTGGCCGTCGGCAACGGGCTGCGACCCGACATCTGGGACGAGTTCACCGCGCGTTTCGGCATCGATCGCATCGTCGAGCTGTATGCCGCCAGCGAGGCCAACATCGGATTCGTCAACATCCTCGGCATCCCGAAGACGGCAGGATGGACGGTTCTGAAGTACGCCATCGTCGCGTACGACGAGGAGTCCGGTGAACCGCGACGCGACGCCGCCGGCCGCGTCATCAAGGTCGGCAGACGTGGTACCGGACTGCTGCTCGCCGAGATCAATCGCCGGGTGCCCTTTGACGGGTACACCGATGCGAAGGCGTCGGCGAAGAAGATCGTCACCGACGCCTTCAAGACCGGCGACCGCTGGTACAACAGCGGCGATGTGGTTCGCGACCAAGGCTTTTCGCATATCGGGTTCGTCGATCGCATCGGCGACACCTTCCGGTGGAAGGGGGAGAACGTCGCCACCACGGAGGTGGAGGCGGTCCTCGATGCCCACCCGGCCGTCGCGGAGGCGGTGGTGTTCGGCGTGCCGGTTCCCGGTGCCGACGGGAAGGCCGGGATGGCCGCGGTCAGCCTCATCGAGGGCGCGACCTTCGACGCCGCCGATCTGGCCCGCCACGTCGCCGACGGTCTACCGGGCTACGCCGTACCGCTCTTCGTCCGGATCACCGATCACCTCGAACACACCTCGACCTTCAAGAACATGCGCTCGGACCTACGGCGGGAATCGTTCTCCGGCGCCGGTGACGACGCGGTGTACGTGTTCTCCGGCGGCGAGTATGTGGAGTTCTACGAGGGGTTCGTCGACTCGCTGGGTTCGCCGCGCCCGACCGCCACGTCATCGTGACCACCGCGCACCAACTGATCACGCACGAAATCGAGTGCCGCACCCTGCCATAGCCGGAGGTGATCGAGCATCGGATGTCCTCCGCCGGGCACCGGGAGGTAGGTGGCATCGTTCCCGGCCGCGCGCAGTTCCGCGACACCCTGAGCGGTTCGCTTGGCGGACGTCACCGTATCGGCCTCACCGTGGATCGCGACCACCCGGGCGGTGCCGTGGATGACGCGCCAGTCGGCGAATTGCCACCACGGTGCCAGGCCGAGCACACCGCTCACCCGTTCGTCGGCGGCGAGTCGTGCGGCGATCCGGCCGCCCATCGAATGGCCGATCACCGCGACCGGGGTGTCGGGATGGTCGCGGGTGATCGCCTCGAGGGCGGCCCGTGCGTAGGGCATCGGTGAGGCCTGTCCGCCGTTCCAGCCGTAGACGCGGTAGCGCACCTGACGGACCTCGACGCGGCGACCGAACCGCAACCGGATCGACCAGGTGAACGGATACATCCGCAGCGCCGAGCCCTGCCAGGGCGAGAAGCGTCGATAGCTGGCGTCGGTGCCGCCCGGTAACACCAGGACCAACAACTCCGGCGTGGCCGCCGGGCGCAGGGGGAACAGCGTCACGCGGGTTCCTTTCACAACCGAATGGCAATTGGGATTCACAGTAACCGTTCGGCTCGGCAGGCCTTCCGGACCGGCGGATCGATGGCACAATTTGGCATATGGCACATCCTCGCGCCGGCACTCCGGCACTGCCCGAAGACCTCATCGACGTGGCCGCAGTGGAAAAGGCCTACTACGACAACATTCCCGATCCCGAGAACCCGCTGCAACAGGTGGTGTTCGGCACCTCGGGTCACCGCGGTTCGAGCCTCGATACCGCGTTCAACGAAGCGCACATCCTCGCCACCACGCAGGCGATCGTCGAATATCGCACCGGCGCCGGGATCACCGGCCCGCTGTTCATCGGCTACGACACGCACGCGTTGTCGATCCCGGCGTGGCGTTCGGCGCTCGAGGTGCTCGCCGCCAACAAGGTGACCACCCTGACCGCGGAGGGGGATGGGTACACCCCGACACCGGCCGTCAGTCGCGCGATCCTGAAGTTCAATGCGGAGAATCCCGGTGTGGAATCCGACGGCATCGTGGTGACTCCGTCGCACAATCCGCCCCGCGACGGTGGCTTCAAATACAATCCGCCGTCGGGGGGGCCCGCCGACACCAACATCACCTCGTGGGTCGCCAACCGGGCCAACGAGTTGCTACGGGCGAATCTCGTCGGCGTCCAACGCATTCCGTTCGAGACCGCGCGGGCCAGTGAGTACGTGTCGGAGTATCCGTTCATGATGCATTACTGCGATGCGCTGGCCGGGGTCATCGACATGGAGGCCATCCGCTCGGCGGGCATCCGGATCGGCGCCGACCCGCTCGGTGGGGCGGCGGTGGGATATTGGGCCGCAATCGGATTCCGCTACAACCTGCCGGAACTCACGGTCGTCAACCCGACCGTGGACAAGACCTTTTCGTTCATGACCCTCGACACCGACGGCAAGATCCGGATGGACTGCTCCTCGCCCAACGCGATGGCATCGCTGGTCGCCGCGCGCGATCACTACGACATCGCCACCGGCAACGACACCGACGCCGACCGCCACGGCATCGTCACCCCGGACGCCGGCCTGATGAATCCCAATCACTACCTCGCCGTCGCCATCGACTACCTGTTCACCCACCGTTCCGGATGGTCGGAGAACGCGGGAGTCGGCAAGACCCTCGTGTCGTCCTCGCTGATCGACCGCGTCGTCGCCGGTATCGGCCGCCGACTCGTCGAGGTACCCGTCGGCTTCAAGTGGTTCGTCGGCGGACTGCTCGACGGGTCGATCGCCTTCGGTGGTGAGGAAAGTGCGGGAGCATCCTTCCTGACCTTCGACGGTGGACCGTGGACCACCGACAAGGACGGCATCATCCTGGCCCTGCTGGCCTCGGAAATCCTTGCGGTGACCGGCAAGACGCCGTCGCAGCGGTACCGGGAACTCGCCGACGAGTACGGGGAGTCGGCCTACGCGCGGGTGGACGCACCGGCCTCGCGGGAGCAGAAGGCCGTCCTGTCGAAGTTGTCGTCGGATCAGATCACCGCGACCGAACTCGCCGGCGAGAAGATCACCGCCATCATGACCCACGCACCCGGCAACGACGCGGCGATCGGCGGGGTCAAGGTGACCACCGACAACGCCTGGTTCGCCGCCCGCCCGTCCGGCACCGAGGACGTTTACAAGATCTACGCCGAATCCTTCAAGGGCGCAGACCATCTCAAGGAGGTCCAGGTGCAGGCGCAGGAAGTGGTGGACGCCGCACTCGGGTAATGCCCTAGGTCAGGTCCACCTGGTCGGCTGCCCACCGCCACAACTTGGGCGGGCGTCCGCCGGAGGTCGGTGCCACGCCGGCCTCGGTGAGTACATCGATCCGGGCGAGATCGCGATTGAGGTTCGCGCGGTGGACCTCGGCGCCGGTGAGTTGCCGGGTGATGGCGACGGCGTCGGTGGCGGTGAATTCGGCGCCGGTCAGTCCCCGGGTGAAATCGAGGTCCCGCCACAGCCGTTCGGCGAGCAACCGGCGGGCGGTGGTGACGATCGTCGAGTGATCGAAGACGAGTGCCGGAGGGTGATCCAGTGGTTCCCACAGGGTGCGGGCCGTGTGGATGCTCCCGTCGTTCCAGAAGGTTGCCCACATTGCGATCGACAACGACGGCCCACGCGGATCCCGGCTGGGCTCGTCGAAGGTCTGCAACTGACCGAGTGCGCTCGGCACCGCGGCGATGCCGAGTTTTGTCACCGCCCGGAGGGCCGCCTCGCGCAGACGTTCACCGCTGCGCACCACCACGCCCGGTAGCGCCCGCCGGCCCCGATACGGTTCGGTCTCGCGCGCATGGGTGGCCACCAGCACCCGGCGCGCGGAGACGTCGTAGGTCAGCGCCACCACGTCGACGCTGACGACGCTCAGGATGGCCGGGTCGATACCGCCCGAGGTCGTGCGGTCGGCGCCGGGCTCGTCGGTGGTGTTCTTGTCGGCGCTGGCCACGTGATGCTCCTGTCGGTCCGTCGGGGCCCGTCCGCGGTGATCACGACCGGAGCGCCGGTTGCCTCGGAGATCAACCTAGTCACCTCACCCGCCGACGTGGGCAGTGGTCGCAGATCCGGGCGCGCCGCCGCGGCGATGCGGGTCAGCTCGCCCAACCGGTCGAGATCCCCGGCCGGGGTCGGGCGCACCGGGGTGTGCACGCCGTTCCAGCTGTCGGCCACCGCCAATCCCGGTGTGCCGAGCACGTCGAGGTGCGACACCGCGACGCCGTCGAGTCCACCACAGATCGCCGCCGCGTACCGCAGGGCCGGCAGGTCGAGGTGCCCGGTCCGCCACGCGCCCTGATATCGCCCCTCCCGATTGTGGGTGTCGGGCAACTCCGGATGGGCCGCCTCCGTCGGCATCGGGCCGGCGCCGTGGCGGGTCGCGTAGCACCGGGTCGCTCCGAGCACCGTCGGGCGGTGTCCGGCGGCGGTGAGCTCTCGCCGCAGCGCACCGGGCAGCACCGTCGACCACGTGGTGTGCGGATGGAAACCGTGCCACTCGTCCAGCAGGGCACCCTGGCTGCCCTCGAAGATCACGGTGCCCGACGCCAGCGTCGCCGCCAGATGTGCGTCGGCGTCGTCGAGAATGGTGATCGCCGACGCGATGTCGGTCAGCGCGTCGGCGATCGTCCCGACCGATTCGATCCCATCGGCACCGGCCGCGGTCAACAAGGGTCGGGCAAAGGCGCTCAACGCATCCAGGGACCGTACGATGGCCCGCCGGTCACGCAGCATTCCCATGGTCAGGGGCGCGACATCGGGAGCGTCGGCGTACACCCGGAAATTCCCGATCGTCTCGCCGGCGCGGGCGCCGCGTGCCACGGCCAGGTCATAGGCCCGGGTTTCCCCGATGCCCTCCCCGCACGAGCCGTGACGGGCGTTGCCGCGCAACGATTCCCGGGCGCGATTCATCGCCGCATGGATCGGCGTGGTGACCAGGGCGCGGGCGTCGGCACCGATCAGGCCGAGCGGTTCGACGACGCCGAGGCGCGCCAACCCGGCGGCCTCGACCGCCAGCAGCAGCGGGTTGATCATCATCGGTGCGCGCAAGATGGTACGCACGTCCAGCAGGGAGGCCGAACCGAACTGCCGGAAGGTGTGGTGCCGGGCGCCGTGGCAGACATTGTGGGCTGCCTGCGCGCCCCCGGAGAACCGGACCACCGCGGCCGTGTCGGGAATCGTCGACGCCAGGACATCGACGGTCGCACCCTTGGCCTCATCGCCGTACCCCAGGCCGACGACCACGATCGGTGACCCGTGGGGACGGGTGGCGGGCGTCCGGTTCTCTTGGTGAGTCATGGTGCGCTCCTTACAGATCTGTCGGCAGGATGCCACCGCCGTCGGCGATGGGCGTGAGTCGTGCCAGCGCCGTCCCGACCGCCGCACCGGCACTGCTTCCGGCCGCATCCAGGTCGGCCACCCCTTCGGCCACGCTGATCGACTCCTCGGTGACACCGATGGTGACGGCGATCAGGTCGGCGACCCCGTCGGGATCGTCGAGCTTGACGAAGCGTTCCCCGACGATGGCTCGCCAGTGGTCTTCGACCTCCGGATCGTCGTAGTAACTCGTCAGATTCGGCAGCACGTAGAAGACGTGGAAGCGTTGCGCCAGTTGCCGGTACACGTCGGCGACGTCACGATCCTCACCGATGTCGTCGCCGACGAAGCGGCGCACCGAGTCGGCGAACAGCGCGGGCTTGTTCATCTCGTCGCCGATGAAGAACACATATCCCTTGCGCCCGTGCTTCTCCCAGGCGTCGGTGACGCAGCGAGTGGCGAGGAAGTAGGCGGCCAGGGCGTACCCTTCGCGTTTGTCGCCGCCGCCGCCGCCCTCGAGGTAGATCTCACGCAACTGCTCGTCGATCCGATTGTCGGATTCGAACTGCCCGATCTGCAGGGGGACGGCATCGAACTGGTCATCGCCGATGGCGCCCACCATGATCTGCGGGTCGTCGACGTAGCCGCCGCGCGTCAACAACCCGAGCAGATCCGACAATCGTTTCTGCACCGTGATCGGTACCCGGCCCATCGAACCGGTGACGTCGAACAGGACGACGATCGGGGTGGAGCGGGGGTGATCGGCGCTGTCTCGTGCCTCCCGGACGGTGGCGCCATACGCATCGAGTGCCGGTGCGGCCATCCGCAGGTGGCGCGGGGTGTTACGCATCCGTGCCGAGTAGCCGAAATCGTCGGCTCCGGCGGCGCGGCGTGCGTCGGCGGCCGCCTGGTAGGCGCCGGTGTCCCAGTATCCCTGTCCCATGATCAATTCCTTTCTCGAACGGGTGTGGTGAAGGGTCGAAATCTGCGGGGTCCGTACAGGACTCCGATCAGGAGGTCGTATTCGCGGAGCGACTCCCGTGGGGTGAGTGCGGCGCTGCGCCGTGCGAAGGTGGTCTGCCGCGGTGCCCGATCCGCGAGCATCGTCGCGAAGAGGTCGGCCAGGGCGGCGCCGTCGGATGTGGCTCCGCCGTGTGCTCCGCACCAGCCGGTGAGCACGACACCGTGGTCGCCCGGGTGGATCAGGACGGTGTCGAGTCCGAGGTTTCCGTGACGGGTGGCCGCGGCGTCGAGGGTCATCAGGATGCGACGTGCCATCCAGGCCCAGTCCCGCCCGTCGAGTCCCTGCGGGCTCGCGGCACGCACCGCACGCAACGACACCAGTCCGTCGGGGAGCCGATAGGCGATCCAGCGTCGGTTGGCGGTGACGGCGTCGTCGACGATGTCGGCGGCGAATCGGGACATCCCGTGTCGGTCCAGCCGGCATATCGCGTGACCCACGGTGCCGATGGCATCGTTCGCTGATCGCGTGCGGGCGATCTCGATGCGTACAGACGGGTTGTCGGTTCGATAGCCGGCCACGGAGTCGGTCGCCCAGAGCCTTTCTCGCAGAGCGTATGTGCCGGATGAGCCACGGACATGTGGCTCGGTGGGGGCCGAGACGTCCGCGGTGGCGGTGAATGCGGCGTAGAGCGCGTTGAGGGTCATCGTCGCGTCACGTGCGACGTCGGGGTCGATGCCCACCGATACGGCGCGGTCGGGATGGACGGCGCCGAGAAGGATGCGATGGCGACGACGGGCTGCTCGTCGATCGGCCGGGTCGGTGGCCGATCCGCTGAAGACGTCGGCGGGTCGACGTGCCGCCTCGATGAGCGTGATCGCGTCGGTGGGGGTGGTGGCGAACATGAAATTACTCTAACGGAGTAATAGCTTGGCCGCAAGATCGCCGCTATCGGCAGTTACCCTGGCTCGATGATGCCGTTCGCGCCCGTAGAGGCTCCGTTGTCGCCGGAGACGGCCCTGACGCGGATCGCGTGGCTGCTCGAGCGCCGCCGGGAGAGCAGCTACCGCGTCGAGGCCTTCCGTAGGGCGGCGCATGCCGTCGCCGGGCACCCGGCCGGGGATCTGGCCACGCGCGCGGTGGCGGGGACTCTCACGGCGATTCCGGGAATCGGGAAGACCACCGCCGCCGTCATCGCGGAGTCGCTCGATGGTCGGCTACCGGACTACCTCGCGCGATTGCAGGATGAGGGTTCGCCCCATGACCCCGGCGTGGCCGCCGAACTCGTCGCCGAGGCGCGCGGAGATCTGCACGCCCACACCACCTGGAGTGACGGTGGCGCATCGATCGACGAAATGGCCGCTGCGGCACAAGCACTCGGGCTCGATTGGATGGCCATCACCGACCACTCGCCCCGACTCGCCGTCGCCAATGGGTTGAGTGTCGAGCGACTGCGCCGACAGATCGATGAGATCGATGAGTGGAATGCTCGATCCGGCACCGGATTTCGTCTGTTGCGCGGGATCGAGGTGGACATCCTCGACGACGGCTCGCTCGATCAGTCCGACGAGATGCTGGACCGTCTCGACGTCGTGACGGCGTCCGTGCACTCGGCACTGCGGATGGATCACGATGCGATGACCGCGCGGATGGTGGCGGCGGCGAGCGATCCGCGGGTCACCGTCCTGGGGCACTGCACCGGCCGTCGAGTGCTGACCGGTCGCGGTCACCGGCCGCCGTCCACCTTCGATGCGCACGCCGTCTTCGAGGCGTGCGCGGCGAACAGCACTGCGGTGGAGATCAATTCACGTCCCGAGCGTGTCGACCCACCCGACGACCTGATCGACATCGCGCGGGATCGGGGATGTCTGTTCGCCATCGATTCCGACGCGCACGCGCCCGGTCAGCTGGAGTTCCCCATTCTCGGTGCGCGGCGCGCCCAGGAGCACGGTATCGAGCCGGATCGGATCCTCACGACGTGGCCGGTGGAACGGGTGCTCGCGTTTGCCGATCACTCCTGACCCGGTGTACCACGGCCGTGGCCATCGGCCCGGCCGCCCAACCAGTTGTCGATGTCTCGTTGCGCCTGCGTGGCGACCGGCGTGGCATGACCGGTGAAGCCATGGGGCACATCGGGATACAGGCGAAGGTCGACGTTGTTTCCGGCATCGGTCAGACGCTCCACCATTGCGAGATTGTCGTCGAGGAGCACATCGTCGGTGCCGATCACGACCAGCGTCGGTGGGAGCCCGGACACCTCACCGAAGATGGGGGAGATGTCCGGAATCGTGCGATCGCGGACGTGCCCGGCGTATGCCTCGATGAAATACTCGCCGGTGATGGTGGCCCCGGCGGGGGTCGCGCCGCTGAGGTCGTAGGTTCCCGCCTCGAGTACGGCCCCCGCGAAACTCTCGGCCGATCCCTGATCCCGAAGCCGCAGCAGGGTGGTCATCGTCAGGGTCGCGCCCGCCGACATCCCACCGATGGTGAGCCGGGTGGTGCCGAAGCGATGCTGCGCGTGGTCGATGATCCAGTGGGCCACCGCCTCGCAGTCGTCGGGTGCCGCGGGCCACGGATTCTCCGGAGCCAAACGGTAGTCGACCCCGATCACGGCGACACCCAACGCATCTGCCATGCGTTCGTTCCGGGCGTCATCACGGGCCGAGGGCCGCAGGTAGAAACCACCACCGTGGATGGCGAGGTGGACGCCGGTGATCGCAGATCGGTGCGGCAGGGTGATGCGTATCGCGACCTCGCGGTCACCGGTCTCGATGGTGAGGGCCGACGTGCGCCCGGCCGCGGGCGGCGCTGTGTGCGCCGACCGCGCGCAGTGCACCTCGTCGAGCGACTGTGCACCCACCCCACTCGGACGGTGCGCGTAGAACTCGCGGGTGGCGGCGAGGTCACCGGCGGCCACCGGCACCAGTGCTGCTCGCCGCACGCTCATCGGATCCTGCGCTGCGGACGTCACACCGCAGTTTAGACCGCGACGAGTCCCGAACCCTCTCGGATGTCGGCGGGCAGATCCTCGTCCGGTGATCCCAGGCCGAAATGCTCGCGCAGAGTACTGCCCTGGTACTCCCGTCGGAACAGCCCGCGCCGCTGCAGCTCTGGGACGACGTAGTCGACGAAGTCGTTGAACGTTCCCGGTGTCTGCGCGCTGGAGACGATGAACCCGTCGGCCTCGCCGCCGGTGAACGATTGCTCGATCTGGTCGGCGACATCGGAGGCGGTTCCCACGAACTGCGGCAGCAAGACGCCCTGGGCGTAGAGCTTCCCGATGTCGCGCAACGTCAGTTGATCGCGGTGGCTCAGGCGACGTGCCACATCGAAGAGTCCCTGCGTTCCGCTCACCTGGACATCCTCGACCGGTGCGTCGAGGTCGTATTGGGAGAAGTCGTGGTCGGTGTGCACCGAGAGCGTGATGAGGCCGGAGATCGGGTCGGCGAGTTCGTTGTGGAATGCCTGCTTTTCCCGCGCGATCGATTCGGTCTCCCCGATGAACGGAATGAACGACGGAAAGATGTTGACGTGATCGGGATTTCGGCCGAAATTGTCGGCGCGCGACTTGACGTCGTCGTAGTAGGCGCGGCGTCCCTCCGGGGTGGGGTCGATCTCGAAGATGGCCTCCGCCCAGCGGGCGGCGAAGTCCTTGCCGGTGTTCGACGATCCGGCCTGGATGAGGACCGGACGATGCTGTGGTGAGCGTGGCTGGTTGAGGGGGCCGCGCGTGCGGTGATACTTCCCGTCGTGGTCGACGGTCCGGATCTTGGCGGGATCTGCCCAGACGCCGGACTCCTTGTCGGCGACCACGGCATCGGCCTCCCAACTCGACCACAGCTTGACCGCGGTCTGCACGAACTCCTCGGCCCGCGCATAGCGTTCGTCGTGCTCGACGTGGGTGTCACGTCCGAAGTTGTGGGCCTCGGCCTCCGACAGCGAGGTGACGATGTTCCAGGCGATGCGGCCGCGGGTGAGGTGATCGAGCGAGCCGAAGACACGCGCCAGCTCATACGGGTGAAAGTAGGTGGTGGACTTGGTGACCGCGATGCCGAGGTGAGTGGTCACGGCGGCGATACTGGCGGCCACGAGCGACGGATCGATGGTGGCCGCGGCCTGGGTGCCGCGTCGGAACGGCTCGGACTGGTCACCGCCGAACCGGACCGGGGCCGCGAGGAGGTCGGCGAAGAAGGCGAAATCGAACTTTCCGCGTTCGAGGATGCGGCCGACGCGATGATAGTGGTCGGGCCCGAAGTAGTCGGTCACCGAGCCCGGATGCCGCCACGCCGCATGAGAGTGGGTGACGGGGGAGGCGATCAGGAAGCCGCCGAGGTGCAGCTGTCGTGTCATCGGATGTCCTTGTGGTGTCGGGAATCGTCTACGCCGCACAGCTAATCGCTGCGGGGTGCCGAATGCCACGGTTGAAGTCAGGGTGGGTGAATGCGGTGGGGAGCGACCGACGGATCGGCCAATGGTGTCCAACGGCACTTGCCCGATTGTGGCGGATCGGGCCACAGTGGGGACGTGGAGGCGAGTGCGGGTCCCCTCGGCGATCAGAGTGTGCGGTGGCGTCGACTGGTGGCCTACTGGCTGCTGGCTTGTGCGTTCTCGTGGTCGTGGTGGATTCCGCTGGCGCTCACCGATGTCGCGGTGGGTCCCGGTCAGGGATGGCCCAGTCATCTGCCTGGGCTGCTCGGGCCGGCCGTGGCCGCGGTGGTCGTGGTCGCGGTGACCGAAGGGCGGGAAGGCCTGCGGCGGCTGTGGGCGCGGGTGATCCGGTGGCGAGTGTCCTGGTGGTGGTTTGTCCTGGTGCTGGCCACCGCCGCATGCGCCTTGCTCGCCTATCCGGCGGCGTGGCTATCGGACTCGGCTGCGCCCACGGCCGCCGACTTCGCCGCGTACTCCGGCGTCGGCGCATGGCCGGTGGTCGTGATGCTGATCTACGTCGTCGTCGTCAACGGACTCGGCGAGGAAACGGGATGGCGCGGATACCTCGCCGAGGGGCTGTTGGGGCGGTTCGGCATCACCACCACCGGTCTGATCGTCGCGCTGCCCTGGGCGCTGTGGCACCTGCCGATGTTCTGGGTGGTCAGATCATTTCGCGACTTCGGTGTGGCGGGCACCGTCGGATGGCTCGTCGGTCTGACGGCCGGCTCGATCGTGCTGGCCTGGATCTACGCGCGCTCGGGGCATAGCGTGCTGATCGTCGCGCTGTGGCATACCGCGTTCAACCTCACCTCGGCGACCGATGCGGCCGCGGGTCTGCCGGCCGCGCTCAGTTCGACGCTGGTGATGATCGCCGCGGTCGCGATCCCCGTGGCGGCAGGGGTGGCGCGTCGTCGAAACGCGAAGTCGCGGTCCGGGGTCGCCTCACCCGGCTGACTTCCGGGAAGCTGTTGACAGCCGCGGTTTTTCGACTCATCCGTAGGTCACCACGAGCGGTGCGTGATCCGACAGTCGTTCGGCGGGCGACGGCTCCTTGTCGACGGTGACCTGGGTGGCCAGCCGAGCCAGTCCGGGCGTCGCGAGTTGATGATCGACCCGCCAACCCACGTCCTTGACGAAGGACTGACCCGCCCAACTCCACCAGGTCAGCGGTCCCGGCCGGTCTCCGTGGACGGCGCGCACCACGTCGACGAGCCTGCGCGTGCCGAGGAGTTCGTCGAACCAGTCGCGGTCGGACGGGAGGAAACCGTCCATGGTGCGTGCGGCGCGCCAGTTGGTCACGTCGTGCCGGGTGTGGGCGATGTTCAGATCGCCGACGAGGAGGAACTCGCGCCCCGCGCGCAGGGCGGCCAGTCGGTTGCGGTTCACCTCGCGCGCGAACGCGGCGAGGAATCGCTGCTTGCGTTCGTACTTCGCCCCACCGTCGGGCTGCTCACGCATCGAGCCCGGACGTTGCAGGTGTGCGGGCAGTCCGCCCTTGGGGAGGTACAGGCAGGCCACCGTTACGGGATGGTCGGCCAGGTCGACCTCGATGTAGCGACCGTGCTTTGCGAACTCGCCGAGCACGCGGGCCCGGGGTGGGTGGGTCACCCACGTCCGAACCGCGGCGGCGGGTGTTCTGGTCAGCACGGCCACACCGTTACGCCCCGGCACCGATCCGACGTCGAGGGCGGTCGAATAGCCGGGGAACACCCCCACCTCCGGTGCGGGACACCGCAGTTCCTGCAGTGCGATGACGTCGGCGGATCGCTGTGCCAGCCACTCGTCGAAGCCGCGGCGACGCGCTGCCCGGATGCCGTTGACGTTGAATGTCGCGACCGTGAACGTTTCGGCGATGCGTGAAGCCATGATCACCACTGTGCCAGTGGGAGTTCCGTTGAGGCGGCGTGATCCGACGACCTGGGCCGGTCGAGGACCGGCCCGAGATGTGCCGGCTACCACGAATGGAGAACTACTACGAATGGAGTAGTCGGATCTCGTCGGCGGGCATGAGGCGCCGCGCATCGTCCTCCACTTGACTGGAACACGGGGCCAACGGGCCCGAGTTCAGCTGAGGAGGAGACGGATGTCGGCAGTTGGCAGATGGTGTCACGACCACAGGATCGGGGTGATCATCGGATGGGTGCTGGCGATCGTGACGCTCACCGGTGCAGCGCTGTCGGTGGGGGCATCGTTCGAGTCCGCCACCGGCGGCGCGACGGCGGTGACCGGTGAGGTGGTCTGGCAGGGCGACGATGTACTGGCTCACGGGCACAACCACATCGACTCCGTGCTCACCAAGGTCGGTCAGACCGAGGGAGTCGTTTCAGTGGCTTCACCCTTCGACCATCCGGGGCAGGTCAGCGCCGACGGCCGTACCGCGTACGCGGTGGTCACATTCGGCCCGAATTCGTCGGGAGCGGAGCACGTCGTCACCGACATCCTCGAGTCGGAATCTGCGAAATCCGGACTCACTCAGGCGGCCGGTGGGCAGGCCTTTGCGGGCACGATCGCGGTATCGGAGATCACTGAGATCGTGGGTGTGACAGGCGCGCTGATCATCCTTGTGGTGATGTTCCGTTCGGCGTGGGCGGCGCTGTTGCCGATTGTCACCGGGGCAGCCGGCGTTGTCGCGGGACTGATGGCCGCAATGCTGCTGAGCAATGTGGTGCCACTTCCGGACTCGACACCGACTCTCGGAGCGCTCATTGGTCTCGGAGTCGGCATCGACTACGCATTGTTCATCACCTATCGCTTTCGCCGGGAGCTGATGCGTGGCGCCGCAGTCGACGTCGCGGTGGGACGCGCGGTGTCGACGTCGGGTCGTGCGGTGGTGTTCGCCGCGGCCACGGTCATCGTCGGGCTGCTCGGCATGACCGTCCTGGGCGTGCAGACACTCACCGGGATGGCCATCGGCGCCGCCCTTACCGTGCTGCTGACCCTCGTCGCCGCGCTGACGTTGCTGCCCGCGCTGCTATCGGTTGCGGGACGCAAAGCGCTCAGTGCTGCTCAGCGCGAGCGGATCGGCGACGACACCGAGGCGGGTGTTCGCACCAGGCGGTGGGTGGCCTTCGTCGAACGACGCCCCGTGGTGGTCGCGATCAGCGCCGCGGCAGTGATGGCACTCGTCGCGATCCCCGCGCTTTCGTTGCGCCTCGGCGCAGCAGACGCTGGTAGTGCACCGGAATCGACGTCACGGCACCAGGCTTACGACATGCTGGCCGAGGGCTTCGGCGTCGGCATCAACGGTCCCCTCACGCTGCTGATCGATGCGCCCGATCCGGCTGCAGAGCAGGCCTACTCGACCTTGATCTCAGAACTGCCTCATGTGCCCGGCGTCGCACGCGTCACCGAGAGTCAGGTGGCACCGGGTCGGGCTGTGGTGACGGTCACCCCCCAGACCGGACCGTCGGATGAGCGTACGGAGGACCTCGTCGAACACCTGCGGGCGGCCGTGATCCCTTCTGCGGCGGCCGATACATCGCTTCGTGTCACGGTCACCGGGGCCGCCGTTGGTGGGTTCGACTTCGCCGACACCATCACTGACAAGCTGCCGATACTGGTGGCATCATGCTCATCGCTGGGATGCTGGTGCTGCTCATGGCATTTCGGAGTGTCCTCATCGTGGTGATCGCCGCCGTAGCGAACACGGCAGTGCTCGGCGCTGCTGCGGGGATCATCGTGCTGGTATTCGGCCACGGGTGGGGTTCGGCATTGCTCGGCGCAGGATCGGCGGGTCCGGTCGAGTCCGTGGTGCCCGTGCTGATCGTTGGTGTGATGTTCGGATTGTCAATGGACTACGAGGTCTTCTTGCTCAGTAGCATTTACGAACGCTGGCATCAGTCCGGCGACACCAGGCGTTCGATTCGTGACGGTGTCACGCACACCGCGCCGGTGCTGATCGCCGCCGCGCTGATCATGTTCAGTGTCTTTGCCTCGTTCGCCGCGGGCGGGGTCCGGCTCATCGCTGAGTTCGGCCTCGGCCTGGCACTTGCCGTCCTACTCGACGTATTCGTCGTCCGACTCGCAATGATCCCAGCGCTCATGTTCGTCTCGGGTGGCGCCAACTGGTGGCTGCCCCGATGGCTGGGACGACTGCTGCCGAACCTCTCGATAGAGGCATCAGCGGATGACGATGATGCCGCAGCGCCGTCCGCAGACCACGGCCAGCAGCGCGTGTCCGGGCATACTGGATAACCGGATAGGAGGCGTCGTCTGTGACGAGGACACACGGGAGCTTCTCAGGGAGCACGTCGCAGTGGATCGCTGCAGCGTGTGTGGCGTGCCTCCCGATGGTGGTCGTCCTGTTCGCGGGCGATCGCTCGACTCTGCCGCTCCGGGTTGTGCTGGCCTTCATTGCGGGGGTCTGTGTCCTGTGGGCGTGCGGACAACCGTGGTTCGCTCTGCCCGCCGCAGTCGTGACGGAGACCCTCTTGGTTGCGGTGCCCCCACACACACCCTGGATACCGCTGGCCTCGATTGCGGCGATCTACCTCGCCACATCGTCGACACGTTTTCGGGTGGGTGTCGGCTGGCTGGTCGGGGTGGTGATCGGCATGTGGCTGACCGCGGCATCATTCATCTGGGTGACACCCGACAGTATCGAGCTGACCCACCTGGTGGTGTTCGACTATGTGGTGATCGCGGTGGCCGTCGGCACGATGGTGCGCACGCGTGCCGAACGGATCGACGCGGTGCGCGCACAGGCGGTGGCAACGGCTGCGTCGCGGGAGCGCGAAGCCGATCAGCGGGTACAGGCCGAACGCATGCGCATCGCGCGCGACCTGCACGACGACGTCGCGCATCACATCACTCTGGTGAACGCGCAGGCCGGGGTTGCCCGCTACCTCATGGCGACACCGCACTCGGAGTCGGAGACGAAGGTCGCCGAGACGTTGACGGCGATCGAGGAGGCGAGCAGGCTCGCACTCGATGAATTGCGATCGACGGTCGGCCTCTTGACGTCCGCACCCGACGTGAATCGCTTGCCGGTCGCCCACTTCGACGCCCGCGCCGAGCTGATCGAATCGTTTCGATCGGCGGGAATGACCATCGAGCACACCGAATACGGCATGGGTGAACCCGTCGACGGAGGACCGATGACGGGCAGCGTCGCACGGACCCCGGGATCGGTGGCCGCCTACCGTGTTCTCGCGGAAGCTCTGCAGAACGCTCGGAAGCACGGCACCGCCGCATCGGCGACAGTCCGGATCAGGATGGTGCGCGGGATCATCGACATCGAGGTCATCAATCCCGCGCGTCCGGCGGTTCAGGGTGAGGGCACGCGGCTTGGACTCACCGGGCTCCGCGACACCGTCGTGGCCTCGGGGGGGTCGATCGATGCGGGCTATCGCGACGATCAGTTCGTGATCCACGCCCGGCTTCCGATCATTGCGAGCGATCGGGAAATGAGGAATTCAAGGGTGGTGTCGTGAGCATTAAAATCCTCTTGGCTGACGATCATGCTTTGTTGCGCAACGCGTTTCGCGCCCTCTTTGACGCTCAGAGCGATATGGAGGTGGTAGGCGAGGCGTCGACGGGATGTCAGGCCCTCGACATCGCGCGACGCACCCGAGCAGATGTGGTGCTGATGGATGTGCGGATGCCAGATCTCGATGGGGTGGAGGCTACGAGGCGCATCCGGGCCGATCCAGCCCTCGCCGACACTGCGATCCTGATCCTGACGACGTTCGAGAACGACGATTACGTGACCGAGGCGTTGCGCGCAGGTGCCCTCGGGTTTGTCGGCAAGGGCATCAGCCCTGACGATCTGCTTGCCGCCGTACGAGATACCGCCGCCGGGCAGCCCACCCTGTCGCCAACGGCAACTCGGGCGCTCATCGACTCCTATGTCGCGACGCCTGCCACCGCGGCGTCGACGCCGTCGCCACCGGTTGAACAGCTGACGCCCCGTGAAAGGGAGATCGTCGCCCTCATCGCAATCGGCCTGAGCAATACCGACATCGCCGAGAAGCTGTTCATTGCCCCACTGACCGTGAAGACCCACGCACACCATGCGATGCGAAAGCTCGAGGCTCGTGACCGTGCGCACCTCGTTGCTCTCGCGTACATGAACGGACTGGTGTAAGCGACCGGGCCGACCTGAGCCCGCGGGATCGTCCGGCGTCACAGGCGCGCCAACACACCGCACCGGCACGCGAAGCCAGGGCCGTTGGAGAATGCTGGGCGCTCAGGCCATCTGAACGACCAACGAGCCGTGGGAAAACTGGGAGCAGATCGGTCGATGCGTTCCCAGCCGGCGCACTGGTCTGGTGAAGTGTCCTCCCGTGCAACGATTCCGGCGGAATGGAGATCCGGCAGGCTTGCCGTCCTCGAGCCGGACTCGACCGGCGGCCAGGCCTGCGAGCGGATCGTCGAGAAGCGGGAGTAGTACCTTCTCGACGCCGTCATCGGATCGGATGTACCCGCACCAGCTCGAACATCGCAAAGCCGTGGACGGCTGCGAACCACTGGTTCGCTATTCGCCAGCCGGACCCGGGAGCGAGGTCGCCAGCCGAATCCTCTTGTGCGCCTTTGAATCGCCCCGGGTTTGTCGGAGGCTCTCGAATCTGTGAAGGATGGAGAGTATGGCAGCACCACGGAAGTACAGCGTTGAGCTGAAGGAGCGGGCGACGCGGATGGCGGTGGAGGCCCGCAAGGACCCGGTCACGCGGCCGGGAGCGCTCAAACGGATCGGGGAT
>NZ_JBSGIT010000023.1:0-95185 GCF_053605205.1 Gordonia sp. NPDC003950
CTTGGCCCACGCGACTGTCTACGACGAGGAAACTGCCTGGCCCCCAACGACCCAAACCGCTGCCGCTTGACAGAGATACCGCATGGGATGTCTGAGTTCAGGCTGCTCGACGAGGTGTGCGGGACCCTCGCCTACGACGAGTGCCACGCCTACACGCCGGCGCTCACCGAGGGCGGCAAGGCCCGAGACACCCATGCCTCGCTGGTCTTGATGCGTGACCACCTGCACTTGCTCGACAACCTTCGACGGCGGCCGAGCGCGACACGCCAGTGCCGACGACGGCTTGTTCGACCCCGGCGGTGAGCTGATCTGCCGGCTCGAGTCGTACGGACCCGATGAGCGGCCGGCCAATCCTTATGCGTCGGGCCGCCACGAGAAGGAGATCGTCGCCGACATCGCGACCGACCTGCAGGTCGTCGCCGACAGGACACTGCCCGATTGGCGATGCGTCGTGCTGGGGCTGGCACGGGTCGGCCGAAGGTCATATCAGTCCGCGGTGATCGCCTACAGCGCGGACGCGGGCAAGCTGTCGCAGTCAGACCATCATCGGGCACGTGAGATGTGGCGCAATGTTGCCGCACTGCCGGCTCCCATGCCCTGGGAGCACAAGGGACTCAAGCTGATCGCGTATCGAGCCGGCCGAACGCGGATCGAACGTACCGACGACGCTGCACAGGCTGCGTCGTGGACGGCCTACGGAATCGGATCTCCGCCCGTCGACGTCGTCGTCGAGGCGATGCGGCCCGGGATGCTCTGACTCTCGTCGGCACCCGCGGTGCCCCCAGTAGGGCTCGAACCTACGACCTGCGGATTAAAAGTCCGTAGCTCTACCAACTGAGCTATAGGGGCAGTCCTTCGGTTAACGAAGGCGGATGCGAGTTTACCCGGTCGGATCCGACGTCGGTGCGGACGGTCGGCCCCGTGCGTGTCATGATCGAGAAACCCGCTCTGACATGGCGATTTGTGTTTTCTCCGCGCGGTGTCCTAATCTAAGTCGGCTCCCAACGGAGCGCCTCCTAACGGAGAACCGGCCCCCTTCGTCTAGCGGCCTAGGACGCCGCCCTTTCAAGGCGGTAGCGCGGGTTCGAATCCCGTAGGGGGTACGCTGCGGGTTTCGACCGGCAGATAACTGAACATGGCCCTGTGGCGCAGTTGGTTAGCGCGCCGCCCTGTCACGGCGGAGGTCGCGGGTTCGAGTCCCGTCAGGGTCGCCAAAGGTTTCGGTATGCACCGGACCTTCCGGCCAGGTAGCTCAGTTGGTACGAGCGTCCGCCTGAAAAGCGGAAGGTCGCCGGTTCGATCCCGGCCCTGGCCACAGATATTGCCCCGACTTCGGTCGGGGCTTTCTCTGTTGCACCACATCTCGCAGCGAGTCAGTTGATGTGCTGTTTTCTTGACATCGGGCACATACCCATCTCATGTGGCATTTTCTTGACATCAGCATCCGAGGTTCGTAATGTGGCGATATGTCAACATCCGAGGGTTTCGACGATGTGCGGGTCCGATCCGCTTCCGCACTCGGCCGAGTCCTCCGGGCCGCACGTCAGTCACGCGGCATGACCCAATCCGATCTCGCCGACATCTCGAGCACCAACCGTTACACATTGGCTCAGATGGAGGACGGCGACGCCACCAAGGCCGTCGACCGGCTCTTCGATGTGCTCGCCGCACTGGAACTCGAACTCGCGGTCCGTCCTCGCCGTCGACGCCCGGCCGGCGAATGACCGAGTTGGACATCTGGCTCGACGGCGTGATCGTTGCGACGGCCGCGACGACATCTCGAGGCCGCAAGGTCATGGTGACCTACACCGATACCGCGACCGAAGCCTACGAGCAGGGCGACCCGATCCTGTCGTGCTCACTGCCCGCGCTACCAGGAGCAAACCCACCCGCCGCCTCACGCGCCTTTCTCGAGGGCCTGCTGCCAGAAGGACGGGCGTTGCAGATCGCGGCCGCGCATCTGCACGGCGTAGGCCTGGATTCGTCGGGTGCACCCGAGACCGCCGCCGACTCGATCAGACTGTTGGCGGAGTACGGAAGGGACTGTGCGGGAGCCGTGTCCGTCCTCCCGGCCGGCGAGCCGCCTTCGGCCAATGCTCGACCATCCGCACCGTTGACCGTCGAAGAACTCGGTTCGCTCATCGTCGATCTTCCGGTCCGGCCCCTGGGTGCGGACCGGGCAAGGGGGTTCGCATGTCCCTCGGCGGAGCGCAAGACAAGGTACTGCTCACCCGGGTGGGCGACGACTGGTGCACACCGCTGGACGGCTATCCGTCCACCCACATCCTCAAACCCGCGACCGTCTGGAGTCACAGCGCCGAGAATGAGGCGTTGGTGATGACACTCGCGCGGACATGCAGATTGTCCGACACCGATCTCTGGGTCGAGTCAATCGGCGGCAGAAGCACATTCGTGACCACACGATACGACCGGACGGTCGGCGAGGACGGGTCGATCACCCGCATCCACCAGGAGGACATGTGCCAGGCGCTCGGGATACGACCGAAGGACAAGTACCACGTGGGACGACCCTCGGAGCGCATGGCGCGGATCCTGCGTGAGTTCGCCGATTCACCAGGGCACGAGGTGCTCAGACTCTTCCGCCAAGTGGCGTTCCGGGCTTTGGTGGGCGATGAGGATGGCCACGGAAAGAACTACTCCCTGCTGTTGCGCGGCGGCTCCGCCACCGTCGCCCCCATCTATGACTCGCTGTGTACCCTCTACTACCCCGAACTGTCCGCACGGATGGCACTGCCCATCGGCGGCCAGACTTCGTTGGCGAAGGTCGACCGCGCCGCCCTGATCGCCGAGGCAAGGGCGATGCTCTTGCGGGAGGCTGACGCTCAAGCGGCCATCGATGACCTCGTCGCCGGAGTCCGGGCGGGGCTGGAATCACTGCCCGACGAGGTGACCTCCGGTTGGCCGTCGGATCACCTCATCACCACCATCACCGACCGGGCCCGACGCCTGGAATCGGGGCAACCTCTGGGCGACAACGGTTCCCGTTCACGAAGGCCCACTCTCGACGAGGCGACTGCGCGTCGGCACACACCGTGACCGACCGGCGACCGCAGGCCCCTGACCGACTCAGGTCACCGATTGGGCGACGCAGCGCCAAACACCGAGATACCTTCGCGGGCAGCATCACCGGCAATCACCCGGAGCTGATTGCGGTCTCGGCGCGCAGCGCACCGGCCAGATCGTGATCCCAGATCTGGTTGAGTAACGTCTTGGTGCCGGCGAGCGCTTGACCGGAGACCCGGCCAGGCGACCGGCGATCCCGGACCCACGGTGATCAGATCAGCGGCCGGGACCACCCATCCTGCCGCTCGACGCGCTTGCCTTCACCCTGGTCACAACCCTCGAATCCTTCTGTTACACATGGCTTGCCACCGATGGAGACATCGGCGTGGCACGCCCCGACGACGACACCGCCATCGAGATCCTGACCGCGATCTCGTACCGCACGGTGTACGGGCCCGGCACCGGGTAGTCCCGGGGGACGCTCAGCGCCACCGCCGCTGCAATTGCGGATCGGCCTGCCACCACAGGCCGGTTGACGCAACCGGGGTGTCCTCGCCGTCATCGGCCAGGTCGAGCACGGCGTCCACCGTGTCGGCGCGATCTCGCTCGTCCAGCCGGAATCGGTGAAACAACACCAGCAGGAACGGAAGCCCGATGAGGTCACCGAGTATCCAGAAGACACCCGCACCGATGGTCTGATCGGTGCGGAGTGACGGACCCCAGGTCCGGTGCAGCGCCTCATAGTACGTCGCCGCGATCAGCGGCCCCTGCCACATCACCACACCGAGAACGCCGTCACCCAACGTCTCCGCGAGGGTGATCAGCAACGACAGACCCTGCGGGTATCGTCGCGGCACCGGATCGAGTTGCAGCCGTGCGTAGAAGTAGCCGAAGCCGCAGAGCACCAGCAGAATTCGGGTGAGCACGTCGATAGCGTCGGAGCGCAGCACGAGCGGATACCAGCCGGTCAGGTAGATCAGCCAGGGCATGAGCACCACTCCCGCCGACGTCACCATCGGCGATGCGAGGACGCGAACGGCCCTCAAGGCGAGCGCATCGTCGACGAGTGATGCGCGATCGGGTCCGAGGGCCCGACGCAGGACCGATACCGGCCGGCCGAGGGCCAGACAGAATGGCACGGCGAGCAACACCACGACGAACTGCAGCGACCGCACCCAGAACAGGGTGTCGGCGTACACGCCGACGAAGCTGCACGCTCCGACGACCCACAGCACGACACCCGCCGCGAACGCACCGGCCGGCCGCCACCCGATTCCGGCGCGGCGCGCACCCCACGAGTAGATGAGCGCTATCGCCACGACGGGGAGCAGCGTCAGGTCGGCCCGCCACGAGGTGAACGCCGTGGTGAGTGTCAGTGGGGCAAGCGTCGATGACACGCGACCAGTATGCGCACACCGGGTACCGGGTAATCGACTCGTAAAATGCAGGACTGCAACCGGATTCGGTTGACTCAGACAACGCGGGCAAGATTGGGGCATCGATTGCCACAGATGACGCCGCAGGCGATCACCGGTGGAATAGGGTGGATCCACGGATCGTCGACGCGGAGGTCGGGACATGGGCAAGAAGAAGCACAAGCACAACAAGCACCACGAACCGGTGGCGATTCAGCAGGTTCCGCCATCACCGGACCGTGAACCCATGACCAACAAGGAGTTTCGCAAGCTCATCAAGCCCCTCCACGCCGAGCTCGTTGCCCTGCAGGAATGGGTGAAGTCCACCGGGGCCAAGATCTGCATCGTCTTCGAGGGCCGGGACACGGCCGGTAAGGGCGGGGTGATCAAGGCGCTCACCGAGCGGGTCAGTCCACGGGTATTCCGCGTCGTGGCGCTGCCCGCCCCCACCGAACGCGAGAAGTCGCAGATGTACATCCAGCGGTACGTGCCGCATCTGCCGGCTGCCGGCGAGGTGGTGATCTTCGACCGCAGTTGGTACAACCGTGCCGGCGTCGAACGCGTCATGGGATTCTGCACCGAGGAGCAGAGCAAGCAGTTCCTGGCCGACACCCCCGGCTTCGAGAAGGCCGTGGTCGCCTCCGGGATCATTCTGCTCAAGTACTGGCTCGAGGTCAGCGAGGAACAGCAGACACTGCGGCTGCAGGGGCGGATCGATGACCCGCGCAAGTACTGGAAGCTCTCCCCGATGGACCTGAAGTCCTACACACATCGGGATGACTACAGCCGGGCGCGTGACGAGATGTTCCGCACCACCGACACCGGCTGGGCGCCGTGGTACGTCGCCAACACCGACGACAAGAAGCGCGGACGCCTCAACGTCATCCACCATCTGCTCGAGCAAGTTCCCTACACGCCGCTGGAGCCCCTCGACATCACGCTGCCGGAACGGACGGTCGGCGAGTATCGCGCCGCCGACCTTCCGTTGCGCCGGATCGCGACGCCGTACTGACGCCGCCGGCGTGGTCAACTGAACGGGTGACCCATCCCGATCGAGACACCCTGACCGCACGCCTGGACGCCTTCGACCGCCGCGGTACCGAGCTCCCCGGCACCGCCGCCGCGGTGGCCGTCGTGGTCACCGAACGCGAGGGCACCCTCGGCATCTGGCTGATGAAGCGTCCGGCGACGATGCGTCGGCATGCGGCGCAGTTCGCCCTTCCGGGTGGCCGGTGCGACGCCGGCGAGGACGCCCCGACGGCCGCGTTGCGCGAACTGCAGGAGGAGATCGGCATCGCACTCGACGACGATGCCGTCGTCGGTCTGCTCGACGACTACCCGACCCGCTCGGGATTCGTGATCACCCCGGTCGTCTGCTGGGCGGGGGTTACCGAGGATCCCACGCCCAACCCGGACGAGGTGGCGCAACTGTTTTTCGTGCCTCTCGACGACGTCCTGGTCACTCCGCGGTTCCTGTCGATCCCCGAGTCCCCGCGTCCGGTCATCCAGCTGCCGATCGTCGGCGCCCTGGTCCACGCGCCGACGGCCGCGGTCATTCATCAGTTCGCCGAGGTATGCCTGCGCGGTCGCAACACGCGCGTCGACGGATACGAGCAACCGGTTTTCGCCTGGTCATAGACCTTCGGAAAGAATTTTCGCGGATCCGGGAATGAAATCGGACCGCGGTCCGGTTATGCTCGGTGATGGGTCACGACGGCCCAGAGACCACCCAGCATCACCAACCGAGCGTAGGAGCCACCATGAGCACCCCCACCGTCACCGCACCGATCGCCGCCGGCACCTGGACCATCGACCCGACCCACTCGACCGTCGGCTTCTCCGTGAAGCACCTGATGGTCAGCAAGGTCCGCGGCAAGTTCGACACCTTCAGCGGCACCATCACCGTCGCCGAGGACGGCACCCCGTCGGTGCAGGCCGAGATCGACGTCACCTCCATCACCACCGGAAACGCCCAGCGTGACGGGCACATCAAGTCGGCCGACTTCTTCGACGCCGAGAAGTTCCCGACCGCCACCTTCGTCTCCACCGACGTCCGCCCCGCCGGCGACGACTACAAGCTCGTCGGTGACTTCACCCTCAAGGGCGTCACCAAGCAGGTCGAGCTCGATCTCGAGTTCAACGGCCAGAACCCGGGCATGGGACACGGCGCCGTCGCCGGTTTCGAGGCCAACACCGTCATCAACCGCAAGGACTTCGGCATCGACATCGAGATGCCGCTCGAGGGCGGCGGCGTGGTCGTCGGCGACAAGATCACCATCACCCTCGAAATCGAGGCCGTTCAGCCTTCCTGAAATCGCAGGCCACTTGATATTCTGAGACTCCCTTCTCACAGGGAGCGGTGACGAACCGATCGGCGTCATCGCACACGAGACCGATACCGCGACCCCCGACTGCGGTATCGGTCTCGTCGTATGTGGGGTCGTGGCGATGCCGATGCGCCGGCCGACTTACCGCAGGATCGACCTACCGCCCGATCCGGCGACGGCGCCGATCGTGGCCGCCGACCGGCGAATCAACCCGGATGGCCGAGGCGACCTCAGGGCAGGATGAGCCGTGGCCGTGTACTCAGATCGGCCGCGGTCACCACCGCGTCGACCGCATCGAGGAACTGCGGGACGAACTTGTCAGCGCCGAGAACGCAGCAGGCGTGCCCGCCGTCGACGTCGAACCGTTGCGCCCCGGGGATGCCGTCAACCAGGAGCTGCTGACGTTCGGGCGACACGGTCTTGTCTCGAGTCGAGACGACCACCGCCGTCGGAACGTCGATCTGGTGCAGCCAGTCACGAGAATCGAAGCGACCCAGGCCTTCTCCGAAGTCACCGGTGTGCGACAGCGGCGTGGACAGGAACTGGCGCATCCCCCACACCACGGTGTTGGAGGTCGGCTTGTCCAGGGTCTGGCCCGATGATCGCGGGATCACCTTGTAGACCGGTTTGAGGAGGCGACCGGTGCGATTGGCCTGTTCACGCAGCCGCGGATCGTGCGTACTGAAGAACGGTCCGGTCGAGCACAGCACCAGGCCGGCGACGCGATCGGCATGCCGACGCCACGCCAGCTGCGAGATGCCACCACCCATCGAGAACCCGGCTGCGACAAAGCGTTCGACGCCCAGGACATCGGCCAGTGCCGCCACGTCGTCGGCGCAGTCGAGCAGGTTGAACTCGGTGGACCGGATACCCCGGCCGTGCCAGCGGTGGTCGAGCGTGATTACCCGGTACCGCTGATTCAATTCGGGGATGGTCGGGTACCAGCACAACAGGCCGGTCGTCATCACCGAGTGCTGCAAGATGATCACCGGGGCGTCGGCCGGACCGGAATCGGTGACGAAGGTGGCGCCCCGACCCGGGAGTTCGACCATGCGGCCGGTTGGCAGATCACGGACCCGCGGGTAGGGCGACTGCCCCAACGGTAAGGCTCGTGCCACCCGCTCCACCACTGACGTACTCACCAGTACGACGGTACGCGACAATCCTTCCGGGGACCTGGGGACGAGACGCCGCGCGTCAACCCCGACTACGCCCCTACGCGGCCAAAGTGCGATCCTGATCACATGATGGAAATCGACCGCCCGAAGATCGAGGGTTCGGTGGCCGTAGACGCCGGACGACGCCGTATCGGTTTCGCCGAGTTCGGTTCGGCTACCGGCCGCGCCGTGATCTGGCTACACGGCACGCCGGGTGCACGCAGGCAGATCCCGACCGAGGCGCGCGCCTACGCCGCCGAGAACCACATCCGTCTGATCGGCCTCGACCGGCCCGGTGTCGGCAGTTCCACTGCCCACCGCTACCAGAAGGTCGCCGACTTTCCCGCCGATCTCGAACCGGTACTCGAGGCACTGGGCATCGAGAGGTTCGCGGTGATCGGCATGTCCGGCGGCGGCCCGTACGCCCTGGCCTCCGCCTACGCCTTCCCCGACCGGGTGGTGGCCGCCGGGATCGTCGGCGGCGTGGCACCGACCGTCGGCCCCGAGGCCATCGGTGGCGGGGCGATGCGACTGGGGACACTCGCCGCACCGATCGTCGGTGTGGCGGGCGCACCGGTGGGCAAGGTCATCAGCTCGTTCCTGGGCGTGGCCCGGCCCATCGCCGATCCCGCGATCCGCCTCTACGGGCAACTGTCTCCGCGCGCCGACCGGGAACTGCTCGCCCGCCCGGAGTTCCGGGCGATGTTCCTCGACGACCTGCTCCACGGCGGGAGCCGCCGGATGGACGCGCCGTTCGCCGACATCCTGGCGTTCTCCCGCGACTGGGGTTTCCGCGTCGCCGACATCTCCACCCCGGTGCGGTGGTGGCACGGCGATCACGACCACATCATCCCGTATGCTCATGGAACACATATGGTTTCGCTGTTGAGTGATGCCAAGCTGTACGAGCTTCCCGGTGAGAGTCACCTCAGTGCGCTGGGTGCCTCGACCCAGATCCTCGCCGAACTGATGGCCCTATGGGATTCCGCTGACGCCGCCGAGGAACCCGCCGGACTTCTCATCGAGCCCTGACCAGGTAGTGGGCCCGCCATGACCGCAGACTCCAAATTCCCCAACGACTTTCCGGGCGTCCGGATTCGCGAACTGAGTTCCACCGACGACCTCGATGCGCTCACCCGGGTGTTCGACGATGTGTGGCACCCGGATCCGACGAATCGTCCGGTGAGCGTCGACATGCTCAAGGCGTTGTCGCACGCCGGCAACTACGTCGTCGGAGCGTATGTCGACGGCGAACTGGCCGGCGGGACCGTCGCCTTCTTCGGCGCCCCGGTCGGCGAGGTTCTGCACAGTCACATGACCGGGGTGTCGCGCCGCGGCACCGGACGTCGGGTCGGATTCGCGCTCAAACTGCATCAGCGTGACTGGGCGCGCGCGCAGGGACTGTCGCGAATCACCTGGACCTTCGATCCGCTGGTGGCACGCAACGCCTACTTCAATATCGCCAAACTCGGTGCCGTACCGGTGGCCTATCACCGTGACTTCTATGGCGCGATCGGCGACGAACTCGGCGGCATGGACGAATCCGACCGGATGGTGATGAGCTGGGCGATCGATGGACCGGACACGGTGGGCCGCAACGCCATCGACCCCGTCGGCGATCTCCGTGCCGCCGGCGGGGTCGCTGCGATCGACACGATGGACCCGGCGCATCCGATATCGGGCACCGAGGAGCCCGGTCCGGGGGACACCGTGCTGGTGGAGATTCCGCGGGACATCGAGGCGATGCGTCGAGTACATCCCGTAGCGGCGTCACGCTGGCGGCAGGTGACGCGAGACGCATTGTCGCCGTTGCTGTCCGATGGGCCGGTCCGTCCGGTGAGCTTCCTGCGATCGGGGTGCTATGTCTTCGGTCCGGCAACCGAGCGTGAACGCAACCCGATGAACGGAGCGTCGTGAAGATCACCGGAGTAGAGTTGCGGCGGGTGGAACTCCCGCTGGTGTCACCATTTCGCACATCCTTCGCCGTCGAGCGCAGCCGCAACGCCCTTCTCGTGCGGGTGGTCACCCCGGGCGCGGAGGGGTGGGGTGAATGCGTCAGTATCGACGAGCCGGTGTATTCGTCGGAGTACACCGACGGAGCGATAGACGTCCTGCGGCGCTTCCTGATTCCGGCGGTGACCAACGCCGACGACCTGACTGCGATTGCGGTGGCGCCACGCCTGGCCCACATCAAGGGACACCGCATGGCCAAGGCGGCGTTGGAGGCAGCGGTCCTCGACGCCGAATTACGGTCGGCGGGGATGTCATTGGCGTCCCGACTCGGCGGTACCGCGACGTCGGTGCCGGTCGGGGTGAGCGTCGGCATCAAAGACGACATCGGCGCCCTGCTCGACGAGGTCTCCGGATATCTCGAATCCGGTTACGGCAGAATCAAACTGAAGATCCAGCCCGGGTGGGATGTGGAGCCGGTCGCGGCCGTGCGAGACCGCTGGGGTCCACGCCTCCCATTACAGGTCGACGCCAACACCGCCTACAGTCCGGCCGATCTGCGTCATCTGACCCGCCTCGATGAGTACGACCTCCTGCTCATCGAGCAGCCGTTCGACGAGGAGGACATCGCCAGTCACGCACGGCTGCGCCAGATCTCGACGACACCGGTGTGTCTCGATGAATCCATTCTGTCGGCCGCGGGGGCGGCCGACGCGATCACCCGCGGGGCGGTCGACATCGTCAACATCAAACCGGGCCGCGTGGGCGGATACCTCGAGGCGGCCCGCATCCACGACGTCTGCGCCGCGCACGGAATCCCGGTGTGGTGCGGCGGCATGCTCGAGACCGGAATCGGCCGCGCCGCCAACCTCGCACTGGCCTCACTCCCGGGCTTCACCCTGCCCGGCGACATCTCCTCGTCGGCACGCTACTTCCACACCGACATCACCGAACCCTTTGCGGCACAGGATGGTCGGATGACCGTTCCTACCGGACCGGGCATCGGCGTCACACCACTGACCGATACCCTGGCGGCCCTGACCACGTGGAGTGAGTGGATCACCGGGCCATGAGCCCCGGGGTGACAAAAGTGGGGGAAGAAGATTCTTCCCCCACTTTTTGCAACCGGTTCGCGCGGACGGTTCGCTACTCGTCGTCGAGTTCGGCGAGGATGGCATCGGTGTGCTCACCGAGGGCGGGGACCGCACCCATCGACAGTTCGACGTCGTCAAAGGTGATGGGCGGCAACAGTGCTCGGATCGAGCCGATCTCCGTGTCGACGGTGCGCCATCGGTCGCGGGCGGAGAGTTGGGGATGTTCCACCAGACCTGCGACGTCGCGGATCTGGGCGGCCGGGATGCCGGCCTTCGCCAACCGCTCGTCGAGGTCGGCGCCGGAGAAGTCGCGGGTGCAGTGGGCGACGAGTCCGTCGACCTCGCCGCGGCGGGCGACCCGCTCGATGTTGGTGGCGTAGCGCGGGTCGTCGGCGAGGTCGGGGCGACCGAACACGTCGGTCACCAGAGCGCGCCAACCGCGGTCGTTCTGAACGCCGATGAGGATCTCGCCGTCGCGCGTCGGGTAGGCGTCGTAGGGAACGATCGCGGCATGCCCCACCCCGCAGCGTGGGATCTGCCGATCCTCGTACATCTGGATGTACATGGCGTGGCCCATCCACTCGACAGTGGCGTCGAACATCGACACCGAGATGCTTGCGCCGCGGCCGGTCACGCCGCGACGCACCAGCGCCGACAGGATCGAGGTGAGCGCGTACATCCCGGCGGCGATGTCGGAGGTCGGTACGCCGGTCTTGGTGGCGTGCTCGGCGGTACCGGTCACCGAGATCAGTCCGGCCTCGGCCTGCACCAACATGTCGTAGGCCTTCCGGTCACACATCGGGCCATGGGTGCCGTAGCCGCTCATGTCGACCACGATGAGTTCGGGATGACCGGCCCGCAGTGTGCCCGCATCCAACCCGAGGCGGGTCGCGGCGCCCGGCGCAAGATTCTGCAGGAAGACATCGGCGCGGCCGATGAGGCGGCGCACCTGCTGCTTACCCAGCTCGGACTTGAGGTCGACCGCAAAGGACTCCTTACCGCGGTTCAGCCACACGAAATGCGACGCCAAACCCTCGACCGCGGCGTCGTAGTTGCGGGCGAAATCCCCCTCCCCGACCCGCTCCACCTTGATGACGCGCGCCCCGAGGTCGGCAAGGTGCCGGGTGGCCAGCGGCGCGGCAACCGCCTGCTCGACGGCCACCACCGTCAAGCCGGCCAACGGCAACCCGCCGTCGGCGCCGGCGTCACCGGCGGGGTCAGCAGAGGTCGCATCATCGAAGCCCACTGCGCCACCCTGACCGTCGCACCCTGCGGTGTCAACGTCCGAGCACATCTGGGACACATAGGGTTTACCTCACGATGTATGAGCCCAGAAATGGTTGCCCGATGCACCTATCCCGTGATCGTATGGATCGATGAGCACTGCATCGGATACCGAGCCGACGGGCTTGTCGGTGGTGGTCACCGGCCACCGACAGCGCGAGGCATGGGCTGAGAAGGTTCTCCCACCGGTCGAGGAGGTCCGTCCCGGCCTGTTCTCCGTTCCGGTGCCGATGCCGGGCAATCCGCTGCGCTACATCCTGGTGTACGCGCTGGTCACCGCCGACGGTGGACTGGCTCTCATCGACACCGGCTGGAACACCGACGAGTCGTGGGACACCCTCGTCGCGGGGATTCATGCCACCGGGCACGACCTCTCCGACATCACCGATGTCTTCATCACCCACCTGCACCCCGACCACTTCGGTCTGGTCCCCCGTCTGCTCGAGCACACCGATCCGCGGCTGGGTATGCACCGCAACGACGCCCGGTTCCTGCGTCATCACGACGAGGAGGAGGTGGCCCGCCAAGTCACCGACGCCCAGCTCGATCTCGTGGATCTGGGCGCTCCCACCGAGATCGTCGACGCCGGAATCCGTGAGATCGTGCGTCTACCGAAGGGCCGCACGATGGACGTCGAACTGGACGGCGGCGAACCCCTGGACATCCCCGGCTGGAACCTACGCGCGATCTGGACACCCGGTCACACGGCCGGGCATCTGTGTTTCGCCGACGACGACGCCGGGGTGATCTTCACCGGCGATCATCTGCTCCCCCGGATCAGTCCGAACGTCTCCACCAACCCGTTCCAGAGCCGGAGTCCACTCGCCGACTATCTGACCTCACTGGCCAATACCGAGCACCTCGGTGATCTCGAGGCGATGCCGTCGCACGAGTACCGATTCCGCGGCCTGTCCGACCGCGTCACCGACCTGCTGTCCCATCATGAGGAGCGGCTGACCGAGATCGCCGAGACCATCACCAACGCACCGGGATCCACCGCCTGGGAGATCACCCGGTCGGTCACCTGGTCACGGCCGTTCGAGCAGCTGTCGTTACCTCTGAGCCGAATGGCGTTGCGCGAGACCAATGCCCACCTGTTGGTATTGGCCGAACGCGGACTCATCAAGGGCGTCGGCACCGAACCCATCGGGTGGTTCCCGATCGCGTCGACATCCACACCATCGCATTCCACTTCCCGAGAGGACATCTCCCGATGAGTCCGGTCACAACCGAATTCGCCGACGGCGTCGCCGTTTTCACCATCGACCGCCCCGAGGCGCGCAATGCGGTCAACAGCGAGGTCGCCGAACTCCTCGCCGCCGCCATGGACGAGTTCGATTCCCGCGACGACATCACCGTCGGAATCCTCACCGGAGCGGGTGGAACCTTCTGCGCCGGAATGGACCTCAAGGCCTTCACCCGCGGCGAGGTTCCGAGCGTTCCCGGTCGCGGCTTCGGCGGCATCACCGAGAAGCCGCCGAGCAAACCGTTGATCGCCGCGGTCGAGGGCTGGGCCCTGGCCGGTGGTTGCGAGCTGGCCCTGTCCGCGGATCTGATTGTCGCCGCCGACAACGCGAAATTCGGTCTGCCGGAGGTGAAGCGCGGACTCGCAGCCGCTGCCGGCGGCCTGCTGCGGCTGCCGAAGATCCTCCCCTATCAGCTGGCCATGGAGATCGCCCTCACCGGAGACCCGATCACCGCCCAGCGTGCGCACGATGCCGGCCTGGTCAACGTCCTCACCGCCCCCGGCGGGGCGCTCGACGGCGCGCGGGAACTCGGCGCACGCATCGCCGCCAACGGCCCGCTCGCGGTCCGCGCCACCAAGGAGGTCGTCGGCATGGCGATCCGCTACACCGATCCCGACCTCGTCACCGCACAGCGCAGTGTCCTCGACCCGATCTTCGCCTCCGCCGACGCACAAGAAGGCGCTTTGGCCTTCGCCGAGAAACGTGCCCCGAAGTGGACCGGGAGCTGACTACTATGCTCGTATGATCCCGCCCCCATCCGGCCCCGGCCTATCGCGCCGACGCCTTCTCACCGGTGCCGGCATGGGTATTGCCGGGTTGATGGCCGGCACCCCGGTGGTATCGAAGGCCGTTGCCGCACTGAATGATTCATCGTTTGTCTCCGCGGCACCGGTTCCCGGGTGGACGGACGGCTTCCACTTCGGCGTCGCCAGTTCGGGTTTCCAATGCGAGGGATTCAACCCGGATTCCAACTGGCGCCGCTACACCGACCGCGCGGCTGCCGCGGGCACCGTCGATCCGGTACGTTCTGCCGTCGACTTCCGGCACCGCTACGCCGAGGACCTACGACTCGCACAGGGTTTGGGGCTCAACACGTTCCGGCTCGGCATCGAATGGGCGCGCGTGGAACCGCGCCGCGGACATTACGATCCGACGGCGCTCGCCTACTACGACGCGGTGATCTCGACGATCCGGTCGCTGGCTATGAGCCCGATGATCACCCTGGTGCATTACGTGTACCCCGGGTGGGTGGCCGATCAGGGCGGGTTCCTCGCTTCGGACACCCTGCGTGACTTCGAGCGATATGCGCGCATGATCACCGCCCGCTACGCCGAAGCCTGCACGATGTGGATCAGCTTCAACGAGCCACTCGTGTTCTACGGCCACGAGATGGAGATCGGCGCGATCACTGCCGGCGATCTGCCGCGGTTCCTCGATGCCGTCGCCGAGGGGCATCGCATCGCCCACCGGGTGGCGCACGCAGCGAACCCGAAGGCACGCGTCGCCGTCAACGAGGCGTTCCTGCCTGCGGTGACGCCGGTGACCGACGCGATGTTCCTCGATCGGGTCGTCGACGTTCTCGACTTCATCGGGATTGACTACTACTACGGTGCCGCGCTCAGCAACCTCACCGCGATCTACGGTGCGACAAGCGAGTTCGCCCGGATCACACCGCAACCCGACGACATCTATCAGGCGTGCCACCATTACGCCCGGGCGTTCCCCGGCAAGCCGCTGTACATCGTCGAGAACGGGATGCCCACCGACAACGGCCAACCGCGGGCCGACGGCTATACCCGCGGAAACTTCATCCGCGACACGATGTTCTGGCTTCAGCGGACCCGCGGCGAGGGACTGCCCGTCGTCGGCTACAACCATTGGGCGATCACCGACAACTACGAGTGGGGTACCTATGACTCACGCTTCGGGTTGTATCAGGTCGACGTGCTGACAGATCCGACCCTGACGCGCAAGCCCACCACCGGTGTCGAGGCCTATCGGGAGATGACCGCACGCCACGGCCCGCCCGCGGGGTATCGCCCCGTGATGGCCCCGGCCACCGGCTCCTTCGCCCGTGTGCCACAGTCCTGGACGTCGCCGTCGGTGGTGGCCGGGCCACGGGCGCGGTTGGCCTAGGATCGACGGGTGGACCTGCATCTCGCCACCTACTTCGTCGCAGTCATCGACCACGGCGGCATCACCAAGGCGGCTCAGGCGCTCTACATCTCGCAGCCGTCGCTGTCGCAGGCCATCCGCACCCTCGAACGTCGTCTCGGTGTCACCCTGTTCGACCGCGCCGGCCGTCGCCTCGAACTCACCGACGCCGGACGCCGGGTGGAGGTGGCCGCGCGACGCATCCTGACCGACGTCGACCGCGCCAAGGCCAAGGTCGCGGCGGTCCGCGAATTGCGTTCGGGACGTGTGGATATCGTCGCGGATGCCTCCTTCGCGATCGATCCGCTGGTGTCGCTGGTACGGGCCTTCCGCACGCGATTCGATCACGTCCTGGTGCGGATCACCGCCGCCGACGGCCCCGCCGGCATCCTCACCGCGCTGCGCAGCGGCGACGCCGAGATCGGGGTGATGGATTCCGACGCCGACCATGCGAGTTTCACCGCGGTGCCGCTGGGGACGCAGGAGTTGGTGCTGGTCGCCGCACCGGGCATCGTCGACGACGACCTACCCGACGCCGACGGCAGACTGTCACACGCGCGTGTTCGTGACCTGCCGTTGATTGTCGATCTGTCCGATCAGGCCAGTGCCGCGGTTTTCGCCGGGATCGTCGCCGACGGCGCCCGCAACGTGGTCGTGGATTCGGCACATCCCAACGTGACGTGGGATCTGGTGTCACGCGGGGTCGGTGCGACCATCGCGCCGCGGGCGGTGGCCGCCGACGAGGCACCGCCATTGCCCGTCTACGAGTTGCGGCCGCCGTTGCGACGCCACTACGGCCTGGTCCTGCGGTCCGGTCAACCGTCGCCCGCGGCGGCGGCGTTCATCGCCACCGCGCGCGGTGTGCTCGGTTCGCCGTCGGCACCCGGCTCGGATCCCGGTCCACTCGACGACGTGGCGGTGTGGTGAGCCGTGGAGTTACGTCAGGTCGAGTACTTCCTCGCCGTCGTCGAGCACGGCGGCATCGGCGGCGCGTCCACCGCGTTGGGCGTCACCCAACCGACTGTGTCCCAAGCACTTCGGGCTCTGGAACGGGAGCTCGGGGTGCAACTGTTCCACCACATCGGTCGCGGTATGGTGCCGAGTTCCGCCGGCCGCGCCCTGGTGGGTAGCTCACGGCAGATCATCCGCGACGTCGGCGCCGTCGACGATGCACTGTCGGCGGCCGGCGGTGAGGTGACCGGCCGGGTGGAGATCCTGGCCTCGCCCTTTGTCGAGGGACAAGCCGTCACCGACCTGATCCAGCGCTTTCGGCTCGACCATCCCAGTGTCACCGTTCATCTGGGCGATCTTCGCGACGAGGAACTGGCCGCGACCATGCTCGAGGAGGGTCGCTGCGAGTTCGTGATCACCCACTTGTCCACGGTGTCCGACGATCTCGACGCCATCGTGCTCGGTGAGCACGAGTACTGGCTGGTCTGCCCACCGGGCACCGAGCTTCCTGACGGTCCGGTGGCGGTGGCGGACATGCCACTCATTCCGATGATCTTTGTCCCGAGGGGCGGCTCGGTGGCCAACGAGATCGAAAGCGCCATCCGCGAATCCGGGGTTCGACTACCCCTCGCGGTGATCTCCGCGCATCGGCAGGAACGGTTGCCGATGGTGCTCGCCGGGATCGGCGGCAGCCTCCTCGAACGGCAGATCGCCGAAGCTGTCGCCGACCGCGCCGTAGTGCGCCCGATGAGTCCGCGTTTCGCGCGGACCTTCGCGCTCGTCTTCGATCCGGGCGCTCTGTCGTTGGCGGGTCAGGCGTTTGCCGATACCGCGCGGGCGATGATCGGAGGCTGAGGAGCCGTATCCGCCGAGTCGGGCATGTCGGGGTCGAGGAGGTTCCACGGTTGAGTGCTGTTGCGTGCGTGAGGTTTTCGGATTGCGGTGGTCTCGACCTCGACAAGCTCGGCCCGGCGGACACACGACGAGCTCGCTTCGCGTGCGCACTCGACCAGCGGGAGTGACGGCCGCCGCCTCCTCAGGAATCCAGGTCGTCGGCGATCCGACGAATCTCCGATCTCTTTGCCCGATGTCGCGCAAACAGGTAGGCGGCCGTGCCGCCGGCCACCCCGCCGACTATCGCTCCGACGATCGTGGCCGAGTCGCCGGACGGAGTGATCTCGAGGATGACCGCGAGGGCCATGGACACTGAACACGCTCCCGTGATCACGCCGAGACCGAGGACGCGTCGCCGTGAGGCACGAGCGTAGACCAGCGATTGCGCGTCGACGCCACGCGCCTTGGCAAACCGCTGCCATTCCATCGCCGGCACGATCAGTACCAGCCACAAGCCGATCGTGACCCAGATCGGGATGAACCAGGCAGCCACCGCTGAGAGGATCCACAGCGCAACCGCCATCACCGAATAGATGTAGGCGTAGCCCTCGAGCAGGACCGCCCGTTCTCGTTCATCCCCCCCAGGAGGCGTCTTCGGGTCCGAGGACGAGATTCGGGAGAGTTTTTCGTGCTGAACCCATGTCATTCCTTCCGATCATCGAGCGGAAACAGTTCCTCCACGGTCGCACCGAGAGCTCGTGCGATCCGCAACGCCAAGTACACCGACGGCGCGTAATCGCCACGCTCCAGCGACACGATCGTCTGCCTGCTCACCCCGACCGCCGATGCCAGATCGGCCTGTCGCATGGCGTTCCGGATCCGCGCCACCCGTACTGGTGACTCCCCATCCGCCATGCCACGAGTAAAGCCCGCTTGACATGATATGTCAAGCGGGCTTTACACGGATCTCTGGGCGCGGCTGTCAGCCCACCCGCTCAAAGACTGCCGCGAGTCCCTGACCACCGCCGATACACATCGTCTCGAGACCGTACCGGGCCTCGCGGCGGTGCAGTTCCCGAGCGAGGGAGGCGAGCATGCGGCCGCCGGTGGCACCGACCGGATGGCCCAGCGAGATCCCGGAGCCGTGGACATTCGTGCGCGCGAAATCGGCACTGTCGGTGGAGAACCGGCCGAAACCCCATTCCCGGGTGACCGCGAGGGCCTGCGCCGCGAATGCCTCGTTCAGCTCGATGACGTCGATGTCCGACAACGCCAAACCCGCTTTGGCCAAGGCCTTCTCGGTGGCCGGGACCGGACCGATACCCATCGTGCGGGGCGGCACACCTGCCAGACCCCACGACACCAGCCGCACCAGCGGTCGCAGCCCATGCTTCTCGGCGACGTCGGACGTGGTGACGATGCACATCGACGCGGCGTCGTTCTGGCCGCTGGCATTGCCCGCGGTCACCGTGGCGTCGGGGTCGGTTTTGCCCATGATCGGCCGCAGACCCGACAGTGCCTCGAGCGAGATGTCGGCACGCGGATGTTCGTCGGTGTCGATGACGTTCTCGCTCTTCCGGTTCCGGACGGTGACCGGGATGATCTCCTCGGCCAGGATGCCGTCCTTCTGTGCGCGGACGGCCCGCTGGTGGGATTCCACCGCGAGTTCGTCCTGCTCGGCGCGGGAGATGTCGTACTCCGCACGCAGGTTCTCGGCGGTCTCGATCATCCCGCCGGACACCGGGTAGTTCTTGCCTCCGGCGGTGGATCGTGCGCGCACGAGGCTGTCGTGCATAACGATTCCGGTGCGCGCCCCGCCCCAACGCATGTCCACCGAGTAGAACGACGCGTTGCTCATCGACTCGGTACCACCGGCGATCACGAGATCGTTGTCACCGGCGGCCACCTGATGGCCGGCCTGGATGACGGCCTGCAGGCCGGATCCGCATCGGCGGTCGATGTGCATGCCGGGTACCGTCGTCGGCAGTCCGGCGTCCAGCGCCACCACTCGGCCGATGGCCGGCGCCTCACTGTTGCCGTTGCAGTGCCCGAGAATCACATCCTCGGCGACGTCCGGCGCAATACCGGTGCGCTCGAGTAGGCCGGACAATGCGGTCACCCCCAGCCCGACGGCGGTCAACGATTGAAACATGCCGCCGTAGCGGCCGATCGGGGTGCGAACCGGTTCACAGATGACCACGTCGCGCATGGGTCTGCCCTTCTCCTTCGTGAACGATGAAAAGAATGTCGTGCTTCGTCAGGATGCCGCGAGCTGCGCCCGCAACGCCACCTTCTGGATCTTCCCGGCCGCCGAGGTCGGCAGCGCATCGACGACGATGACGTCGCGAATCTTCTTGTACGGCAACACCTGTTCGGCGACGAAACCGATGACGGCATCGGGATCGACGTCGTGACCGCCCTCGGCCACCACGAAGGCCACCGGCTCCTGCCCCGTCGCGCCCGCCTCGCGCGCCACCACCGCGGCACTGGAGATGTCGGGGTGGGTCACCAGGATCTCCTCGAGCTCACGCGGATACACGTTGTACCCCTTGTAGATCAGCATGTCCTTGGCGCGGTCGCAGATGTAGAGATAGCCGTCGTCGTCGAGATAGGCGATGTCTCCGGTGTCGAGCCACCCGTCGACGTATTGCGCGGCGGAGATGTCGGGATGATTCAGGTAGCCGGCGGTCACCTGCGGGCCGCGCACCCAGAGTCCGCCCCGCTCGCCCGGTGCGAGCACCGTCGCCTGATCGTCGAGCGAGCGGATCTGCACCCGCGTGTCGAAGGTCGGCAATCCCACACTGCCGAAACGATACCCACCGACCCCCGATGCACCGGCGGTCAGTGGCGCCGACGACACCAGGCAGGTGGCCTCGGTCAGACCGTAACCCTCCACCACCGAGCCGTGCGGGAACGCGGCGGCCAACCGCTCGAGGGTGACGTGGTCGATCGGTGCGGCCCCCGACGAGACCACCCGCACCGACGACAGGTCCCGGGTCGCGATGTCCGGATGCGCGGCCAGCGCATGCCACATCGTCGGACTCCCGGTGATGTAGGTGGCGCGGTGGGTCTCGATGAGCTCGAGCATCCGCGCCGGATCGAACCGTTGCGCACCGGCCACCGCCAGCACATGGGTGGCGCCACACAGCAGCAGGAAGGACATGTTGATCAGGGCGTGGGCATGGAACAGCGGTGAGACCACCACGGTCGCCGCCGCTCCCGGTGCCACGCCGCGATTCGTATCCTCCCTCGGCTGCAGGACGAATCCACCGTCGGCGTCCTCGATCACGGCATGCCCGGCCCGCCAGGCGATCATCTGCGTGGCGTTGGCGATCACATTGCGGTGCAACACCTGGACACCTTTGGACACCCCGGTGGTGCCGCCGGTGAAGGCGAGGTGCGCGACGTCGTCCCCGGTGATCGTCAGCTCGGGCGCTTCGCCGGCATCGGCGGTGAGTTCGGCGAGGGTGATGACCCCGGTCGGGGCAATCTCGGCGTCCACCTGGATCACCGCGCGCAACGCGGAATCGGCTGCGGTCAGCAGTGTGTCGAGTTGCGTCGTTCCGGTGAACGCCGCCACGGCGGAGGTCTCGACGAGTTGGGCCCGCAGACCCGCAACCGGTTGCGCCGGATTGATCAGCGTGACCGCGGCACCGGCCCGCAACGCGCCGTAATAGGCGACGACGAACTCGATGCTGTTGGTGAGATGCAGTGCCACCACATCTCTTTCGGCCACCCCGACCGACCGCAGCCCGGCGGCCACCGCGGCGGTACGCGCGTCGAGGTCGTCGTAGGTGAGGACGGCGTCACCGTCGACGATCGCCGCACGTCCGGGATAGAGCCGGGCCATCCCGTCGGGTAGATCGGCGAGAGTAAGTGCCGGGTAATGGAGTTCGCTCATCTCGGCGCCATCCGGATGGCGCCGTCGAGCCGGATGGTCTCGCCGTTGAGATAGCTGTTCTCCAGGATCGACACGGCCAGCTGCCCGAATTCCGAGGGCTTGCCCAGCCGCGACGGATTGGGGATGCTCGCGGCCAGCGACGCCCGGACATCGTCCCGCAGACGCGCCAGCAGCGGTGTGTCCATGGTGCCGGGGGCGATGGTGTTGACGCGGATCAGTTTGCTCGCCAGGTCACGCGCGGCCACCAGCGTCATGCCGACGATGCCGGCTTTGGAAGCGCTGTAATTGATCTGGCCGATCTGGCCCTCGAAGGCGGCGACCGAGGCGGTCATGATGATGGCGCCGCGTTCGCCGTCGATGTCGTCGAGGCGGGCCATCCGTTCGGCCCCCAGCGAGAGGGCGTGGAAGGAGCCGATCAGGTTGAGGCGGATGACGAACTCGAAGTCGTCGGCGGACCCGGCCTTGCCGTCGCGGTCGAGGATGCGCATGCGTCGGCCCGCGCCGGCGCAGTGCACCAGGGCCCGAAGCCCACCCCGGTCGTCGGCGACGTCGAGGGCGGCCGCGAACTGTTCGGCGTCGGTGATGTCGGCGGCGGCGAAATCTGCAGCCGGACCAAGTGATTCGGCGACCGCGGCACCGTCGGAGGTGGGTAGGTCGATGAGTGTGACCTGCCCACCGGCATCGATGATGCGTTGTGCGGTGGCGAGTCCGAGACCGGACGCCCCGCCGGTCACGGCGGTCGAGAGACCTTTGAGTTCCATGTATCCTCCTGGGGATTGAGGCGAGTGTTCAGCCGAGCAGTTCGTAGATGGTGGCGTTGGCCATGCCACCCGCCTCGCACATCGTCTGCAGGCCGTGGCCGATACCGTTGTTGCGCATGTGGTGGACCAGCCGGGTCGCGAGGATGGCCCCGGACCCACCGAGCGGGTGGCCGACGGCGATGGCCCCACCGAGGGGGTTGAGGGCCTTCTCGTCGGCACCGGTCTCGATCTGCCAGGCCAGCGGCACCGGCGCGAATGCCTCGTTGACCTCGAAGGCGCCGATGTCGCCGATCGAGAGTCCGGACCGGGCAAGGGCTTTGGCGGTGGCCGGGATCGGTCCGGCCAGCATCACCACCGGGTCGTCGCCGGTGACGACGGTGGTGTGGATGCGGACCAGCGGTGTCAGGCCGCGCGCGGCGGCCTGAGCACTCGACATGATCAGCAGCGCGCCGGAACCGTCGGAGATCTGGGAGGCGTTACCCGCGTGGATCACTCCATTCTCGTCGAAGACCGAGCGCAGCTTGGCCATCGATTCCAGCGAGCCGCCGCGGCGGATGCCCTCGTCTCCCTCGAGCACCCCGGGTAGCGGGGCGAGTTGCCCGTCGAAAGCTCCGGCGTCGGAGGCGACGGCGGCGAGTTCGTGTGAGCGCAGCGAGTATTCGTCGAGTCGGGTGCGGGAGAGATCCCAGCGCCGCGCCATCGTCTCGGCACCGAGGCCCTGACTGAAGCGGTCCACACCGTAGCGATCGAGGACGGTCGACGGTTGGTGTTCCCCGTTGGGGGCGGCGCTGCCCATCGGGACGCGACTCATAGATTCCACCCCGCCGGCGACGACCACGTCGAGTTGACCGGAGATGACCGCGGCGGCCGCCATCGCGATGGCCTGCTGGCTCGAGCCGCAGGCACGGGTGATGGTCGTGCCGGGAACGCTCTCCGGCCATCCGGCGGCCAGGATCGCGGTGCGTGCGATATTGCCGGCCTGCTCGGCGTGCTGGCTGACGCATCCCCACATGACGTCGTCGATGTCGGCCGGTTCGATGCCGGTGCGTCCCACGAGCGCCTCGAGGACGTGGGCGGAGAGGTCGGCCGGGTGGATTCCCGACAACGCTCCCCCGCGTCGTCCGATCGGTGTGCGGACCGCGTCGACGATCACTGCGTCGGTCATGGTCGTGTCCTTCCGTTGCTGCCGGTCCTTCGAATCCACCATGACCGGTGTTGCTTCACAAGTAGATTCACGTTCATGGGGTCATAGCCGTGGTCTATGTACGCCTCAGGCATCGGCGTACACGGCGGTCCGGATCGCCCTCTTGTCGCGGTCGGGATCGACGAAGATCAGCGCCAGCACCGCGGTCACCGCGGCGACGAGACCGAGGATCTGGAAAGCGGTGGCATAGCCTGCGGCCTTGCTCGAGGCGGCGTCGACGATCAGCCCGGTGGCGTAGGGCGCGATGAGTCCACCGATGGCCATCACCGCGAGGAACGCTCCCAGGGTGCCGGCCATCTGGCGCGGCAGGCAGATCTCGGAGATCGCCGAATTGAGCAGCGGGAAGACGATCGCGGCGAATCCGTACCCGACGGAGACCACCATCACGGCGACGATCGGGGTGCCGATCGACGGCAGCAGCGCCAGCATCGCACCGCAGAACAGGACCCCGGCGGCGGGCACGATCACCCGGACCCTGCGTGACGACGACCCGGCCGCGAGCATCCGATCGCCCACCGACGTCGACACCAGCATCAGGATCAGACCGACGATCGAGGGCAGCGCGAACATCGATCCGGCCTGCACGCGGCTGTAGCCGAGGCCGACCTCGAAGTACGACGGCAGCCAGGTCAGCACGACGGTCACCAGCGCGTACACGCTCATCACGAGCAAGGCGCCGAACACGAATGTGCGGGAGGTGACGATCCGGCGCCACGGCACCGTCGGTTCCTCGGCCACCTCGGTGGCACCAGTGTGGTCCGACGCCTTCTTCACGCCGCCCTTGGTGTACGGACCCTCACGCCACGTACCCAGCCAGATCACGCACCAGACCACGCCGGCCACCGACAGGCAGATCAGAGCGGCGCGCCAGCCGAGGCTGACGGTGACGACGGCCAGGACGGGTGCGATGGCGATCTTGGCGATCGACGCCGCGCCCGCGAGCAACGCCGACGGCACACCACGCCGGGCGGGCGGATGCCACGAGTAGGCGGCCGTGTGCAGCAGCGCCGAACTCGGCCCCTCGGCCAGGCCGAGCAGCAACCGGCTGACGATGAGCACGCCGAAGGACGCGACCGCCACCAGCGGCAGCATCGCCACACCCCAACACAGTGCAAGCAGGATCAATGCCCATTTCAGGGTGAGCCAGCGGTTGAGCAGTCCGGCGAAGAAGCCGCCGATGGTGAAGGTCAGGAAGAACAGGCTGCCCACCAAACCTATCTGCGCCGAACTCAATCCGATCTCCTCGGCGAGTGGCTGGGCGATGATGCCGAGGACGGCCTTGTCGGCGTAGTTGACGACGTAGAGCGCCACCAGGAGGCCGGTGAGTCCCCACGCGGTGCGGCGCGATTCGCCGAAATCACCGGCCGGACCGACCGCAGGGGTGCCGGCCGGGATGTCGGTGGCGGACGGGGCCGTGGCGAGCGTGGTTCTCGGTTCGGGGGTGCCGTCGGGGGCGGCGAGGGTCATGGGGTCCTCCGGGGGTTCTGGCGGCGGGGATGAAGTCCGGGGAGCGAGTGTGGCGGCGCCACGCGATGCTCGAGTGAGTGCGCTGGATCACAACTGCAGTCTCATCAGAACCGACGGTCCGTTTTGCCGACAATGCCCAAGTTGGCGATGGAGCCGAAAGGCCGAACCTATATGCGCAGTTCAGACGCCGATTCCCGGTGATTTCCGGGTCACCCATTGTCTGGCCCTATCGGAGCGTTAGCCGGAGACCACGTTCCTGATACCTGCCTCGCCGGGCATGCTGTGACCATGGCCCGCCTCGCCCAGACCCTGGGACTCACTGATATCCAGACCGAGATCGTCGCCAACGTGCGCCGGTTCGTCGACACCCAGATCATCCCGAACGCGCAGGAGCTCGAGCACACCGACACCTACCCGCAGGAGATCGTCGACGGCATGCGGGAGATGGGCCTGTTCGGCCTGATGATCCCCGAGAAGTACGGCGGACTCGGCGAGTCCCTGCTCACCTACGCCCTGTGCGTCGAGGAACTGGCCCGCGGCTGGATGAGCGTGTCCGGGGTGATCAACACCCACTTCATCGTCGCCTACATGTTGCGTCAGCACGGGACCGAGGAGCAGAAGCAGCGATTGCTCCCGCGGATGGCGACCGGCGAGGTGCGTGGTGCCTTCTCGATGAGTGAGCCCGATCTGGGTTCGGATGTCGCGGCCATCAAGACCTCCGCCAAACGCGACACCGAGGGCGAGTACACCATCAACGGCGCGAAGATGTGGCTGACCAACGGCGCGTCGTCGACACTGGTGGCCGCGCTGGTCCGCACCGACGAGGGCGCCGAGAAACCGCACCACAACCTGACCACCTTCCTGATCGAGAAGCCCGCCGGCTTCGGTGAAGTGGTTGCGGGACTGACCATTCCCCGCAAGATCGAGAAGATGGGCTACAAGGGCATCGACACCACCGAGCTCATCTTCGACGGCTATCACGCCACCGCCGAGGACATCCTCGGCGGCGCCCCCGGCCGCGGCTTCGCGCAGATGATGGACGGTGTCGAGGTGGGACGGGTGAACGTGTCGGCCCGCGCATGCGGTGTGGCACAACGCGCTTTCGAGTTGGCGATCGACTACGCCCAGCAGCGACGCACCTTCGGTAAGCCGATCGCCGAGCATCAGGCGGTCGCGTTCAGCCTGGCCGAGATGGCCACCAAGGTGGAGGCCGCCCATCTGATGATGGTGAATGCCGCGCGGCTCAAGGATTCCGGCGAACGCAACGACGTGGCCGCCGGGATGAGCAAGTATCTGTGCAGCGAATACTGCGCCGAGGTCACCCAGGCCAGTTTCCGCATCCACGGCGGATACGGGTACTCCAAGGAGTTCGAGATCGAGCGGCTGATGCGCGAGGCACCCTTCCTGCTGATCGGTGAGGGCACCAGCGAGATCCAGAAGCAGATCATCTCCAAGGGACTTCTCCGCGAGTACCGGACCAACTGAGAGGCGAGAACACATGCAGCGCACCGTTTTCAACGAGGATCACGACGCCTTCCGCAAGACCATCCGGGATTTCATCGCCAAGGAGGTGGTGCCGGTCCATCACGAGTGGGAGAAGCAGGGGCATCCGCCCCGCGAGTTCTACAACAAGCTCGGCGAACTCGGCGTGCTCGGCATCGAGGCACCCGAGCAGTACGGCGGCGGCGGCGAACACGACTTCACCTACTCCCTGGTGATCAGTGAGGAATGCGCCGCGGCCGGGGTGACCTTCGGCAGCTATTCGGTGCACGCCAACCTGATCCTGCCGTACCTGATGGAGTACGCCACCGAGGAGCAGAAGCAGCGGTGGCTGCCCGGATTCTGTTCCGGCGACCTGATGTTCGCGATCGCCATGACCGAACCGGGTACCGGATCCGATCTCGCCAACATCTCGACAACGGCCAGGCTCACCGAGGACGGCACGCACTACATCCTCGACGGCGCCAAGACCTTCATCACCGGCGGCGCCCTCGCCGACCGCATCCTCGTGGTCTGCCGCACCTCGCCCTTCGATCCCGACAACCGTCGTGCCGGACTGACGATCCTGGTGGTCGACACCACCTCCGAGGGCTTTGCCGTCGGCCGCAAGCTGGAGAAGATCGGCCTCAAGGCCTCCGACACCGCCGAGTTGTCGTTGCGCTCCGTGAGGGTCCCGGTGGAGGATCGACTCGGCGATGAGGGCGCCGGATTCCGTTACCTCACACATAATCTCGCGCAGGAGCGACTGACGATCGCGATCGGTTCGTCGGCGACGGCGGCCGCGGCCCTGCAGCATGCGCTCGCCTACACCCGCGAACGCGACGTCTTCGGACGGCCGGTCGCATCGTTCCAGAACACCAAGTTCGTCCTCGCCGAGTGCTCGGCCGAGGTGGAGGCGATCCAGCACTTCGTCGACCGTGCACTAACCTTGCATAACGCCGGCGAGCTCTCCGTCGCCGACGCCGCACGCGCCAAACTGTTCGCCACCGACACCGCGGGAAAGGTCATCGACAAGTGCCTGCAGTTGCACGGCGGCTACGGCTACATCACCGAATTCCCCATCGCCCGTCTGTACGCCGACACCCGCGTCTCCCGGATTTACGGCGGCACAAGCGAAGTGATGAAGACGATCATCGCCAAGGATCTGGGGTTGTAGGTCGACAGACCCACCCGGCCCTGGGATCAGTTCCCGTGCAGTTCATCCAGCCAGGCCCGTGCCGATGCATCCGACGGCGAGCGCCAGTCCCCGCGCGGCGACAGCGATCCACCCGAACCGATCTTCGGCCCGTTGGGCATGGCGGTGCGCTTGAACTGGTTGCCCATGAATCGCTTGCAGAACACCGACAGCCACTTCTCGATCGTCTCGTCGTCGTAGACGTTGTGCGCGTCGATCGATTCCCGATCCCATTGCGCGCCACGGTCGAGTAAACCCCACGCCTGTCGCGCGAGGAAGGCGATCTTGCTGGGGCGGTAGCCGAAACGGGTCAGGTGATACAGGAAGAAGTCGTGGAGTTCATAGGGTCCCACCGCGTCCTCGGTGGACTGGATGGCGCCGTCCTCACCGGGTGGCACCAGCTCCGGCGAAATCACGTCGGCGAGGATCTCGGTCAACGCACCGGTGGTCTCAGCGGAGTAGTCGCCATTGCCGATCATCCAGCGGATCAGATGCTGGACAAGGGTTTTGGGCACCGAGGAGTTCACGTTGTAGTGCGACATCTGATCGCCGACACCGTAGGTACACCAGCCGAGAGCCAGTTCGGAGAGATCACCGGTACCGAGGACGATCCCGCCGTGGTGGTTGGCCAGGCGGAACAGGTGCGACGTGCGTTCGCCGGCCTGCACGTTCTCGAAGGTGACATCGAAAACCTTCTCGCCCTTGACAAACGGATGGCCGAGATCGGCCAGCATCTGCTCACACGACGGCCGGATGTCGATCTCGGAACCACTGACCCCCAGCGAATCCATCAACACGTGTGCCCGGCGCAAGGTGGCGTCGCCGGTGGCGAATCCCGGCATCGTGTACGCGAGAATGTTGGTGCGCGGCAAACCGAGTCGATCGAAGGTGTCGACGGTCACCAGTAACGCCAGCGTGGAGTCGAGGCCACCGGAGACGCCGATGACGATCTTCTCCAGTCCCGTCGCCCGCAGTCGCGCGGCGAGCCCCTGCACCTGGATGTTGCCCACCTCGCGGCAACGTTCATCGAGATCCGCGGTACCGCTGGGCACGAACGGAAAGCGCGGGATCGGGCGTCGCAGCATGCCTGCGGCGGAACCGGAAGCGATGTCGCCGAACGTAAATGACACACGCCGCATGCCTTTGAGAGCTTCCCGGTGGTCCCCGACCTGGTCCCGCACACTGGTCATTCGCATACGTTCCTGCCGAAGGCGGTCCAGATCGATGTCGGCACTGATGATCTGGGCGCCCATCTCGAACTGCCGGCTGCGCGTCAGCAGTGACCCGTTCTCGGTGATCAGCGCGTCACCATCCCAGGCCAGATCGGTGGTCGACTCGCCGAACCCGGCCGCCACATACAGGTGCGCGGCGATACACCGCGCGGAATGGCTGGTGCTCAACAGTTTCCGATACGACTCCTTACCCACGGTGACCGGCGAGCCGGACAGATTGGCCAGCACGGTGGCACCGGCCAACGACGCCCACACGCTAGGCGGGATCGGCACCCAGCCGTCCTCGCAGATCTCCACATGTACCGCGAACCCGGGCAGATCGTCGGCGACGAAGATCAGGTCGGCACCGAACGGCACATCCGCGCCGAAGAGCCGCACCGAGTCGGTCGGCGCATCACGCGCGGCACTGTAGTAGCGCTTGTCGTAGAACTCCCGATAGTTGGCCAGATACGACTTCGGCACGACGCCGAGGATCTGCCCGTCGCGGATCACGACACCGCAGTTGTACAGCCCGTCGCCGACCACCAGCGGCGCCCCGACCACCACCAGTGCCGGACACCCCGCACTGGCGTCGACGACGGATGCCAACGCCTGCAGGCACCCGTCGAGGACGGCATCTTGCTGGACGAGGTCGTCGATGCTGTAGCCGCACAGCCCCATCTCGGGGAAGACGATCAACGCGGAGCCGTCGGCAGCGGCGTCGGCCATCAGCTCGATGGTGGCCTCGGCGTTGGCGCGGGGGTCGGCGATACGGACCACCGGAACGGCTCCGGCGACGCGTGCGAAGCCATGGTCATAGACGGACACGCGATAAGCGTATCGGTCAGTCGTCGCACGCCTCGATCAATGCCTTGAGCTGATGTTCGAAGGCCTCGGCGATCTCGTCGACGTCGGGTACCTCATCGGGACAGGTGAGGATGCCGACGTTGAGGTGACCGTCGACGGAGAAGACCGTCACGTTGAGCGCCAACCCGTGGAAGATCGGCCCGAGCGGGTACACCGCAGTGACCTTGGCGCCGCAGAAGTACATCGAGAAATCCGGTCCGGCGACGTTGGAGACGGTCACGTTGTACACCGGCGGGTGATTCATCGACAGTTTGCGGTCGCCGTAGAACTTCATCAGCGTCGACATCGTGGTGCCGGGCGCGAACTGCGCCCAGGCCCGCAGGATGTTCGCGTCGATGTCGGCGTGATGTTCCTTGGCACGCCGGGACAGTTCGCCGGCACGTTCCAGCCGGGCGACGGGATCGGCGACGTCCGACGGCAGTTCGGTGAACATCCCGGTGACCTTGTTGGTGCCGTTGACCACGAGGTCACGTTCGTCGGCGCCGTGCACCGAGACCGGTACCAGCGCCACCAACGGTTGATCCGGCAGATCGTCGTGACGGTCGAGGTACTCGCGCAGCGCGCCGCCCACCATGGCGAGCACGACGTCGTTGACCTTCACCCCGAAACGGTTCTTGACCCGTTTGACGTCGTCGAGGGACAGCTGGGTCGTCGCGATGCTGCGATGCGGCGAGATCGGGCCGTTGAACACCGTGCGCGGGGCCGCGAACGGTGCCGGCATGCTGGTGTGCGAGCGGGATCGGCGCAACCATTCGAACGGCACCGACACCGTCTGCGGTATCAGCTTCGCCATCGCGATCGGGCGGCCGACGAAGTAGTTGAGCGCACCGGAGACCACCATGCCGGTGCGATTGGGCCCGCCCGCGGTCTCCTGCAACTTCGCCGAATCGGCCTCGTCCTCGTCCGGGGTCAGGGTGCACAGTTGCCCGAGCACCTCGGCGGTGGTGACACCGTCGACGCTGGCGTGGTGCATGCGCAGGAAGGCGCACAGCGAACCGTCGGCACTGCCCTCGATGATCCACATCTCCCACAGCGGTTTTCCGCGATCGAGGGTCTGACCGGCCAGATGCCCGCACAGTTCGTGCAGTTCCCGCTTGCCGCCCGGTGCCGGCAACGCGACCCGATGCACGTGCCGGTCGATGTCGAAACGCTCGTCCTCCACCCACACCGGGTGATCGATGTTGAGGGTCGAGTTGTCGAGCTTGCGCCGCAGCATCGGCATTCCGGCGACCCGACGCGAGATCTGATTGCGCATCCGGATGAAGGAGTAGCCACCCGGAATCGTGGACGGGTCGAGTTCCATGATCCCGACGACGTGCATCAGCTGGGACCGGGTCTCCAGATAGAGGAACGACGCATCCAACCCACTCAACCGCTGCACTGCGGACCTCCGGTTCCAGCCCTCACGTCACCGAGCAGTCACTCGGCGATCACATCCATTCTGCTCTCCTGCGTCGTGGATCCCCACCACTTGTCGAGATTGGCGAATCGTCGTCGATACCCGGTCGAAAACTGGAACACGTTCTAGTGTGTGCCCCATGGGTGCCACCTTCACCGCCGCAGAACTCGACGACGCCTTCGCCTCGTTCCAGCGAACCGTCGCCGAGGTCGGCGTCAGCCGCGACTGGGATCGCTTCGCCGACATGTTCACCGTCGACGCCGACTACGTCGAGCACGCCCTGGGCGTCATGCACGGACGTGCGGAGATCCGCACCTGGATCTGGAAGACGATGACGGCCTTCCCCGGCAGTCACATGACGGGATTCCCCGCGCTCTGGCACGTCTGCGACCCGACGACGGCCCGGGTGATCTGCGAGGTCGACAATCCGATGCGCGATCCCGGCGATGGGACCCTGATCACTGCGACCAACATCACCATCCTCACCTATGCAGGTGAGGGCCTGTGGTCGGCCGAGGAAGACGTATACAACCCTCTCGAGTTCGGCGCGGCGGCCATGAAATGGTGCGAAAAGGCCGCCGACCTCGGTACTCTCGACGACAGCGCGGAGAAGTGGATGCGACGGATCGGGCCGGCGTTTGCCGCGCGACGATGACCTGCCGATCCCCTGTGAGTACGGGCCGCGGGGTGGACGGTCGGATTCGATCCACGCACGATGGTGAGTCGGAACCGGGCACGTAACGCCCGGCACCCCGACGACGACAACCCACACGGTTCGGTTACGCCCCCGTAGGTCGAGACTTGGGCCGACCCGGCCCGGTGCCGTAGCCTGGTCCCTTGACCTACGCGCGTGCGCACCGAACCCACAACGCATGCGACCACCGTTCGGAGGAATCTTTATGGCACGTGCACTGACTCAGCTGGAGCTCCTACAGGAACTCGCTCCGGTTGCCGAAGAGAACGTGAACCGTCACCTCAAGACCGCGCGTGACTGGAATCCGCACGACTACATCCCGTGGGATGAGGGACGTAATTACGCAGCACTCGGCGGCAGCGACTACGACCCGGAGCAGTCGCAGCTCAACGAGGTCGCCAAGGCCGCGATGATCACCAACCTCCTCACCGAGGACAACCTGCCCTCGTATCACCGCGTCATCGCCGACAACTTCTCCATGGACTCCGCGTGGGGCCACTGGGTCGGCCGCTGGACCGCCGAAGAGAACCGGCACGGCATCGTGATGCGCGACTACCTCGTGGTCACCCGCGGCGTCGACCCGGTCGCCCTCGAGGCCGATCGCATGGTCCACATGACCAACGGCTACGACCCGATGCTGGCGGCCGCCGGGCGCGTGGACGAGTTGGAGGAGCACGCCGACGAACTGGGCATTCTGCACTCGGTCGCCTACGTGACCTTCCAGGAACTCGCGACCCGCGTGAGCCATCGCAACACCGGCAAGGCCTGCAACGACCCGATCGCCGATCGGATGCTGCAGCGCATCGCCGCCGACGAGAACCTGCACATGATCTTCTACCGCAACATCTGCGGGGCGGGTATGGACCTCGCCCCGGATCAGACGCTGCGCGCGGTCACCGACATCGTCACCAACTTCCAGATGCCCGGCGCCGGCATGCCCAACTTCCGTCGCCACGGCGTGCTGATGGCCAAGCACGGCATCTACGACCTGCGTCAGCACCTCGAAGAGGTCGTGCAGCCGGTGCTGCGCAAGTGGAATGTCTTCGAGCGCGAGGACTTCAGCGCCGAGGGCGAGAAGACCCGTGAGGAGCTCGCCGCCTTCCTCGAGCAGCTCGAGAAGGACACCATCCGCTTCGAGGAGATGCGCGACCGCGCACTCGCCCGTGAGGCCAAGAAGCGGGAACGGCAGGCGTCCTGAGCACCACCACGCACCCGATCACCGCGCCGGCGCCCTCCATCTCCACCGAGGGCGCCGGTGCGCTGTCGTCTGCCACCCGCGCGACGCCGCTGCGTATCGGGTCCATCGAACTCGCCAGCCCCGTCGTGCTGGCCCCGATGGCCGGCGTCACCAACGTGGCGTTCCGGACGTTGTGCCGCGAACTCGAACTCGCCCGCACCGGGACCGTGTCGGGCCTCTATGTGTGCGAGATGGTGACCGCCCGGGCACTGGTGGAACGGCACCCGGTCACCATGCACATGACGACGTTCGGCCCGGACGAGAACCCGCGGTCGATGCAGCTCTACACGGTCGACCCGCGCTACACCTACGAGGCCGCGAAGATGATCGTCGACGAGGGTCTCGCAGACCACATCGACATGAACTTCGGCTGCCCGGTCCCCAAGGTCACCCGCAAGGGCGGCGGATCGGCCATCCCGTTCAAGCGGGTGCTGTTCCAGAAAATCGTCGCCGCAGCGGTCCGCGCGGTCGAGGGCACCGACATCCCGGTGACCGTCAAGTTCCGCATCGGCATCGACGACGAGCACCACACCCACCTCGACGCCGGCCGCATCGCGGCCGCAGAGGGCGCGAAAGCCGTTGCGCTGCATGCCCGTACCGCATCGCAGCGGTACTCCGGCGAGGCCGACTGGGGTGAGATCGCCCGGCTGAAGGATCACGTGACCGAGGTTCCCGTCCTCGGCAACGGCGACATCTTCGAACCGGCCGACGCCGTCGCGATGATGCGGCAGACCGGCTGCGACGGCGTCGTCATCGGACGCGGCTGCCTGGGCCGGCCGTGGCTGTTCGCCGAACTCGCCGCCGAACTCAACGGTCTGCCGGCACCGGCGCAACCGACACTCGGCGACGTCGCCGCGATCATCGTCCGCCACGGCCAACTCCTCGCCGATCATCACGGTGAGGACAAGGGGATGCGCGAGATCCGCAAGCACGTGGCCTGGTACCTACGTGGCTTTCCCGCGGGTTCGGATCTGCGGCAACGCCTTTCACTGGTGACCACGCTCGACGAGCTACGTGAACTCGTCGCGTCACTGCCGGCCGATGCCCCCTTCCCCGAGGACGGCCACGGCCCACGCGGCCGGCAGGGATCACCCGCGAAGGTCGCCCTCCCCCAGGGATGGCTCGACGACCCGTACGAGGACGTCGTCCCCGAGGGCGCCGAAGTCATGCACTCCGGCGGCTGAGCGGTCGCTCCCCCGCCGCGTTGACAGCGCTCTCCTCATCACTGACAGCGCCCTGTCCCGCGTTGACAGCGCTCTTCCCTGCGTTGACAGCGCTTGCCACGTCGTTCACAGCGCTTTCCTCATCACTGACAGCGCTCTGCACGTCGTTCACCGCGCTCATGTGCCCTACATCTGAACGAGTCGGCGTCGAACAAAGCGCTGTCGGTGACAGAAAGAGCGCTGTCAACTCCCGAGAGAGCGCTGTCGACGGCACGCAAAGCGCCGTCAGTGATAGCGAGAGCGCCGTCGGTGACTCGGAAAGCGCTGTCAGTGATGGCGAGAGCGCTGTCGACGACGGAGAAGGGCGCTCCACATCACACGAGCCGTGAGCTGAGGATGCCTCTCAGCCTCGACCAAGTACGATGTCGCAAGGCCCTGCCGCGGCAGGTTCCACCAGAGGTACGTGCCGCAGGCGTCAACCCCCGACGCCGTGGTTCACCAAGTAGCGGGGGATGAGGATCTGTCAGTTGAGTCGTTGGACGCGTAACAGGGGCGGCGCATCGGGCGACGACGAGCCCACCGCCGGGCGCGAAACCGCCGGCGGGCGACGCCGTCGCGAGAACCGCGGCGGCTCCGGCGACGACCTCGGTTCGATGTTCTCCGCACCACCGGCCGGCGAGACCCCCGAATCCGATCGCCTGCGCGAACCACGCTCCGCCGACCGCTTCGTCCGCGGCCGCAACCGCATCACCGTGCGTGAGCTGATGGAACAGATGAACGCCGCCGGCGAGCATCCCGACGCCGACCGCGCCGACCGGGGTGGGCCCGCCGACGAATCGCCGACCCAGGCCATCCCGACCGCCCGCTCACGCTTCCGGCCAGCCCGCAGCAATCATCAGCCGGCCCCGCCCCGCCCCGAGCCGACCCGGCCCGAGCCACCCCGACCTGACGCCCCCACCACGGCGCTGCCGCCGATACCGCGCGTCGAGGGCAATGACGTCACGCAGAAGATCCCGCCGGTCAGTGCCGACGGCCCGGGCCCCGACCTGTCCGATCGTGCGACGACGCGCCGGGCCATCGAGGAGTCCCGCGCCCAGGGCGGACAACCGGTCGGTGGCCCCGTCGCGCCCGAGGAGACCGCCGCCGGCGAATCCTCCGCAGGAAACCAGGACGCCCCCGCCGACAACACGCCAACCGAGGCCGTCGCCGCGTCCGCAGCCCCCACCGACGACGACGCCTTCACGCCCGTCGCCCCGGCTCCGCACACCGCGTCACCCGAGACGGTCGCCGCTGCACCGATGGAGCGCACCCCGGACCTGACCAAGGTCGCCCGGTCCCGACCGCGTCGACTCGCCGGACGGACCCGCAAACAATCGCTGAGCCGCAACGCCACCATGACCGGGCGCATCCTGGTCTCGGTCGCCTGCATCATGGCGCTGGTCGGCACCGGATTCGTGTGGGGATACCTCAAGTCGTGGAACGGTAACTGGCGCAACATCATCGCCGTCGACCCCGACGACGCGAACATCCGAGACAAGAACGCACAGTACGGCGACGAGAACTACCTGATCGTCGGCACCGACACCCGCAGCGGCCAGAATGGCGACGTCGGCGCCGGCACCACCGCCGACGCCGAGGGCGCCCGCTCGGACACCGTGATCCTGGTGAACATTCCGGCCGACCGCAGCCGCGTCGTCGCCGTCTCGTTCCCGCGTGACCTGCAGGTCGATCAGCCCGAGTGCCAGCAGTGGGACAACGACAACGGCACCTACGGCGATCCCCTGCCCGCTCAGACCGAGGTCAAGCTGAACAGCGTCTACGCCCTCGGCGGGCCGCAATGCCTGGTGCGGGTGATCACCCAGATGAGCGGTCTGAACATCAACCACTTCATCGCGATGGACTTCTACGGCTTCGAAAAGGTCGTCAACGCCGTCGGCGGTGTCGAGGTGTGCTCCACCCAGCCGCTCTACGACTACGAACTCGGTCAGATCCTGCGCAAGCCCGGCAAGCAGAAACTGACCGGCCGACGCGCCCTGAACTACGTGCGGGCACGGACCGTCTCCACCGAGGGCAACGGTGACTACGGCCGCATCAAACGCCAACAGCTGTTCATGTCGTCGCTGTTGCGATCGACGTTGTCGGGCAACGTGCTGACGAATCCGACCAAACTCAACTCGATCGTCAACACGTTCATCGACTACAGCTACGTCGACAACGTCAACACCGAGTCGTTGCTGAAACTGGCCGAGTCGATGCAGGGCATCGAGGCGGGCCGCGTCTCGTTCATCACGATCCCCACCGACGGCACCGCGACCGACGGCAGCAACAACGAACTGCCCAACACCGAGAAGATCGACGCGCTGTTCAACGCGATAATCAACGACGACCCGTTGCCCGGCGAGCAGGCCGAACGGACGTCCAGCTCGAGCTCGTCGACGTCGACGACGACCACCACGGCCGCACCCACGAATGTGTCGGCGACCGCCCAGAACCCGGGCAACGTCGAGGTCCGGGTGCTCAACGGCACCGGACGCGACGGGATCGCCAGCGAGGTCTCCGATCAGCTCTACGGGCAGGGATTCAACGTGCAGGGCGTGGCCGACGCGTCGGAGAACCGCACCGACACGGTGATCCGCTACGGCACCGGTTCCCAGGACTCCGCGGCGACCCTGGCCGAGATGTTCCCGGGTGCCTCGATCCAACTCGATCGCACCGTCCGCTCCGGTGTCGAGGTGATCCTGGGATCGGAGTTCGACGGTACGGTCGGCACCGCGCCGTCGGTGGGCACCACGCTGTCGGTGTCATCGTTGCCGCCGGCCGCCAATACCGGCGACCTGCCCAACGATCTGGCGATCACCAACGCCGGCGACACCACGTGCTCCTGAGGCGTTCACTGGGAGTTCACCGCCCAGAAGAGGGCCTCGGCACCCCGTACCCAGTAGCCTTGATACATGCGTACCGCCTACCAGGAACAACTGCGCGTTCTGAACGCCATTCTGGGTGAGATGTGCGACCTCGCCGGCTCGGCGATGGAACGTGCCACCCAGTCCCTTCTCCAGGCCGATCTCGCGATCGCCGAGGATGTCATCAGTGAAGACGAGCGGATGAGTGAGCTCACCGCGCAGGCCGAGGAGCAGGCCTTCGCATTGCTGGCGCTGCAGAATCCGGTCGCGGGTGATCTGCGCGGTATCGTCAGCGCCCTGCAGATCGTCTCCGACGCCGACCGCATGTGCGCCCTGGCGCTGCACGTCGCCAAGGTGGCCCGGCGTCGCCATCCCGCCAAGGCCCTCCCCGAGGAGGTCGCCGGGTACTTCGCCGAGATGGGTCGCCTGGCGGTGATCCTCGCGCACAACGCCCGTGAGGCGCTGGAAACCCTCGATCCGCAGGCCGCCGCGCGCCTCGAAGAGGACGACGATTCGATGGACGATCTGCACCGTCACCTCTTCACGGTGATGATGGATCGCGAATGGAATCACGGCGTCGCCGCCGCCGTCGACATCACCCTGCTGGGGCGTTACTACGAGCGTTTCGCCGACCACGCCGTCCTCATCGGCCGGCGGGTGGTCTTCCAGGCGACCGGCAAGACCCTCGAGGACCTTGAGGTCTGAATCTCCGCGCGGTTCCTTCCGGCCGGTGATCGGCGTCGACGTCTCGTGCGTCGGCGCCGATCGCCGTCTGTGCCCCCTACCGTCTGCGCCCCACCGTCTGCGCCCACCGTGACCCAGACATTGTGACCCCGACCACTCATATGCCGCGTGTGGTACATCGTCTCAGAATGTGCGACGCACATCGGCGAGCGGTTAGGGTAACAGCCCATGGGCCTGCGCTACCCCGCCGAACCGGACTTCAATGCCGTGTCCGACGACGATGACTCCCGACACCATCACCTCGGTGCCCGACAGCTCGTCATCTACGGGGGCGTGATCGCGTCGCTGCTCGCACTGCTGGTGATCCTCTACCTCAACATGTGAGGAATCCCCGACCGCCGTGGGCGATCGGGGATTTCTGTGTCGTAGGGCCGCCGAAGGTGGGCGGTCCGGCCTATCCGAAACGGCCCGAGATGTAGTCCTCGGTCTCCCGCTTGGTGGGGTTGGAGAACATCGTCTCGGTGTCGTTGATCTCCACGAGCTGACCGGGCTTGCCGACGCCGTCGAGGTTGAAGAACGCGGTCTGGTCACTCACGCGGGCGGCCTGTTGCATGTTGTGGGTGACGATGACGATGGTGTAGTCCTTCTTGAGCTCACCCATCAGGTCCTCGATGGCCAGCGTCGAGATCGGGTCGAGCGCCGAGCACGGCTCGTCCATCAGCAACACGTCCGGCGACACCGCGATGGCGCGGGCGATGCACAGACGCTGCTGCTGACCACCGGACAGGCCGCCACCGGGCTTGTCGAGACGATCCTTGACCTCATCCCACAGATTCGCACCCTTGAGGCTGCGTTCGCACACCTCGGCCAGTTCGGACTTGTTGCGGATGCCCTGCAGTTTCAGGCCGGCCACCACGTTGTCGCGAATCGACATCGTGGGGAACGGATTCGGACGCTGGAACACCATGCCGATGGTGGTGCGCACCGCGGTCGGATTGACCTCTTTGGCGTAGATGTCCTCGCCGTCGAGGAGCACGCTGCCGACCGCGTAGGCGCCGGGAATCTCCTCGTGCATGCGGTTGAGGGTGCGCAGCACGGTGGACTTGCCGCAACCGGACGGTCCGATGAATGCGGTGATGCTGCGCGGCGGCACCGACAGCGTCACGTCCTTCACGGCGTGGAACTTGCCGTAGTAGATGTTCAGATCTTTGATGTCGAGGCGCTTGGCCATGGCACTACCTTTGGGAAGTCTGGATGAACTGGTGGATGCGACCGGTGAGGTGTGCGCCGAGGGTCGACGCACCCGCGTGGCCTATTTGGTCTTGGGCGCCAGGTACTTCGCCAGCAACGCGGCGATGACGTTGAGAACGGCGATGATGATGATCAGCGTCAGTGCCGCGCCCCAGTAGTAGAACGACGACGCCGGCTGGCTCGCCGACCACACGTCCTTGATGAACAGCGGCAGCGAATTCATGCCGCCCTCAAAGGGATTGGTCTTCACCAGCGAGCTGGCCGGCCCGGCGAGGATGAGCACCGGGGCGGTCTCACCCATGATGCGGGCGATCGCGAGGAAGATACCCGAGAGCATCCCCGACAGCGCCGTCGGAATAACCACGCGCACAATGGTTTTCCACTTGGGGATACCCAGGGCGTAGGACGCCTCACGCAATTCGTCGGGGACGAGTTTGAGCATCTCCTCGGTGGAGCGCACCACGATCGGGATCATCAGCAGGATCAGTGCCAGGCTCACCATGAAGGCGCTCTGCCCCATCGACAGTCCGATGACGAACACCGTGAAGATGAACAGCGTCGCGACGATCGACGGCACTCCGGCGAGGATGTCGACCATGAAACTGACCGGCTTGACGAGCTTCGACGTCGGGTACTCGACCAGCATGATGGCCGTGAGGACGGCGATGGGCACCGAGATGATGGCCGCGATCAACGCCTGGATGATCGACCCCACGATCGCCGGTGCCACACCTGCGCCGTACTGGGTGGTGGTGTCGATGCCGTAGGCATCGCCGAACCACCAGTTGGGATCGGTGATCGCCTGTGCGCCCTGCGAGATGACGGTCCACAGCAACCACACCAGCGGGATCACCCCGAGCGCGAAGCAGGCGATGAAGGCGATCTTGGCCGCATTGTTCTTGGCCTTGCGGCTCAGCGAGACCTCGCGGAATGCGCTGGGGGCCTGTTTGACGGGACCGCCACCGGAGGCCGCTTCGTCGGCTGTGATGGTCATCCGTTCACCTTTCCGCCGGCGACCGCACGGGCGACCGCGTTGACCACGAACGTGAGAACGAAGAGCACCAGGCCGGCGGCGATGTAGGCGCTCTGAGTGTCGCGACTGCCGACGAATTCGCCGACGTCGCGGGCGATCTTCGAGGCGAAGGTGTCGCCACCCTCGAACAGCGACCACTTGAGGCGTCCGACGGCCGCGCTCAAGATGATCATCACCGCGATCGTCTCGCCGAGCGCACGCCCGAGGGCCAGCATCGCGGCGGCGATCATGCCGGATCGGCCGTACGGGAACGAGGTCATCCGGATGACCTCCCACTTGGTGGCGCCGAGCGCCATGGCCGCTTCCTTCTGGCCACTCGGCGTCTGCCGCAACACCTCTCGGGTGATGGAGGCAATGATCGGCAGCATCATGATCGCCAGCACGATGCCGGCGGTGAAGATGGTGCCGCCACCGGCGATCGACGTGCTACCGGTCCCGAACAGGAAGAACCAGCCGAGACTGCTGTTCAGCCATTCGGCGAACGGTGCGATGAACGGCGCCAGGATGTAGATACCCCAGAGACCGAAGATGATCGAGGGCACCGCGGCCAGCAGGTCGATGACCGCACCGAGCGGACGGGAGATCCGGCGGGGCGCGTACTCGACGAGGAAGACCGCGATGCCGATCGCGATCGGGGTGGCGATGACGAGCGCGAAGAACGACGTCAGCACGGTGGCGCGGAACAGTTCCCACACACCGAATCTGACGGTGCCCTCGTCGAAGTTGCTCTGGGCGACATTCCATTCCGAGGAGAACAGGAAGGTCGTGGTGTTCGCCGCGATCGACGGGATCGCGTCGACGACGAGCGTGATGCCGATCCCCGCGATCAGCACGATCACGAAGAAACCGGTCCCACGAGCGAGGTAGGAGAAGACGCGGTCGCCGACCGCGCCCCGGTGGCTTTTCAGGCCGGGGTGGAGCTGTTCCTGCAGTTCCTGCTTTTGCTCGGGCGGTAACTGGTTGGGCTCGTCCGGCGTGGAGCCGGACTCCGACGGTTTGCCCGCCGAAGTCCGGCCCAGTCCGGTGGTGTCATCCACAGACATAACTCTTATCTCGCATCGTGGTGGTTGGTACTTGCTACTGGATCGCGTTGATCGATGCCTGCAGCTTCTGCTGGAACTCGGTCGGCAGCGGGATGTAGCCGGCGTTGACCAGTTCCTGTCCCTGGTTCTGCGGCGCGGCGGCCACCGACAGGAAGGTCTTCACACCCTGACCGACGGAGGCGTCAGAGTACTTGGAGCACACGATCGAATATGTTGCCAGAACGATCGGGTAAGCACCGGCCTGAGTGGGCTTGTAGAAGGACGAGGTGTCGATCACCATGTTGTGGTTGTCCGGACCGTTGGCCAGGGTCGCCGACTCGATGGTCTTGCCACCGGCCTCCGCGGTCAGGGCCACACCGGTGGGATCCTGATCGGTGATGATCTTGGCCATCGACAGCTGATTCGACTGGGCGTAGGCCCACTCGACGTAGGCGATCGAACCGGGGGTCGGCTTCACGGCCGAACCCACGCCCGGGTTGCCCTGCTTGCCCTCACCGACACCGCCGTTGAAGGTCTTGCCGGTGCCCTTGGTCCAGCCGCCGGCCGCGGTCAGGTACTTCTGGAAGTTGTCGGTGGTGCCCGAGGAGTCGGCGCGGTAGATCACGTTGATCGGGGTCGACGGGAGGGTGACGCCGGGGTTGTCGGCGGCGATCGCCGGATCGTTCCAGGTCTTGGCCTCACCACTGAAGATCTTCGACAGGGTCGCACCCGACAGCGCCAGGTTGTCGACACCCTCGACGTTGTAGGCGACCGCGATTGGGCCGAACACCAGCGGCAGCTGCCAGGCCTCGGAGCTGCAGCGCTGGGCCGCGGCCGAGATCTCGTCACCCTTCAGCGGGGAGTCGGAGCCACCGAAGTCGGTGAGGCCCTGGTTGAAGTCGGAGACGCCCTGGCCGGAGCCGCCGCCACCGTAGGAGAGTTCGTACCCCGGGCACGTCTTGGCGAACGAGGTGGAGAAGATCTTCATGGCGTTGGCCTGGGCGGTGGAGCCGCTGGCCTTCAGCGACTGCTTGCCCTGGCACTGGATGTCGGCCACGGCCGAGGCCGGCGCGGCGCTCGTGTCGTCCTTGTCGGCATTGCTGCTACACGCACCGAGGACGAGGGCGGAGCTGGCCGCCATCGCGGCGACGACTGCACCCGTACGACTCAATTTCACTTTCAGGTTCCTCCAGCATCAGAACACGACAACCCCCCGCGGGGCGCCCGGTCGGGACAACCCTAGGGTCCGCCGATGGACGGCCCGCGCACCGAAGGTGAACGGAAGATGAATTGGACATCCCCGACACGCGGATCCGGGTAGATGGCCATCGGGACTGTTGTCGCCGTCACGGCGAGACGGGTAGCGGGCAGCCGTCGAGCTTCACTTAGGTAAGCCTTGGTAAAGTCTTTCTGATTCTCATGGGCAGACCACGTTCCGACACCGACCGCGCGGCCATCCGCGCGTCGCCGATCGACCGGCACCACAGCCGTCGCCGATCGGCCCTGGTGTTCGGTCCGGTGGCCACGCCCGCGGTGCCCGACGCGGCCGATCGCCTCGCGGCACTGGCCGCGCGCGGCGCGTGGTCGCGGATCGGCCTGCACCCCTCCCCGGCGGCGAGCAGATGGCCTTTCGACCCCACCGCAGGCGGTCACGTCGTGCGCGCCGCCGCCGATCCCGGCGACGATCCCCTGCGCCTGCTCGACGAGGTCCGCACCCGCGGAGGCGAACCGCTGCGGGTGGCGATCGGCGGCGACCACATCGCCATCGACTTCGATCACGGACTGGGCGACGCCCGACTCATGCACACCGTCGTCGATGTCGCTCTGGGCGTTGCCGATCCCACCGACGATCGACTGTGGCATCGCTATCGCCACCGGCTCCCTCCCCTCGCCGTGGCCTCGGCGCGGATCGCCGCCGATCCGAGACGTCTCGTCGCGCTCGCCCGGCTGACCCGCCGACCCGATCGCACACCGCCCAGACCGCTCTCGTCATCGACGAGAACTGTTGTGCAGCCGGATGTTTCCGTGTCGCGACGCCCCCGCGCCCACGCCCTGCGCATCCCGTCGGACACCGTCGCCGCGGTGCGGTCCGCACGGGACGAGCACCGCCCGGGGGTCACCCTGTATGCGCTGACCACCGCCGCCCTCGTCGACGTCCTCGACACCGCCGGGGTGGCACTCGATCCCGTCGTCACCGCACCGTTCGACGCCCGCGCCTACCTGCCGGAGGACCGGTCGACCCTGGCGAACTTCTCCGCGGGGCTCGCCTTCGAGGTTGCCCCCGGCACCGATCCGACTCGGCTGCATCACGAGCTCACCGAGGCCGCCCGGATCGGTCGTCCGGTGGCCAATCTCGTTGCCACCGAGGCGAAGACGCGGCTCGCGGCGATGTTTCCGAGCCACCGTCCCGCAGCCCCGACATCCCCGTCGTCGGTGCACCTGCTGCACTCGAGCGTCGGTCACATCCCCGGATCCGAGGATCGGTGGCGGTGGCTCGACGACGAGCGCGCGCAGGTGCTCGCGGTCGCCGATCCACCGACGCCGTATGGAATCACCGTGACCACCGCCATGGTGGGTGGTGGGATGTCGGTCGCGACAGCATATTTCGACGCGGTCGTGCCCGGCGACGCTGTCGACACGGCGATGAACCTTCTTCCCCTGCGCATGCTCGAGCTGGCGTCGATGACCTGAGCACCGCGTCATCTCAACACTTTTCGCCCAAAACTCACGCCGACCGCGTGCCACGCCAGGAGGTTTCCACGCCATGTCCGCACCATCTCAACGCTGCCAGGTGGCCATCATCGGCGCCGGACCCGCGGGGCTCGCACTCGGTCAGATGCTCGCCCTCCAGGGCATCGACGCCGTGGTTCTCGAGGCTCGTTCCGAGGAGTACGTTCGCGCCCGCGTCCGGGCCGGCGTCATCGAGAACACCACCGTCGACATCCTCACCGAACTCGGTGTGGCCGATCGGCTGCATCGGGAGGCGCTGGTGCACAACGGATTCTATCTGCGTTTCGACCGCACCACCCATCGTCTCGACTTCCACCGCTTCGACGGCCGACATGCCTACGTCTACGGGCAGGCCGAGATCGTGGCCGACCTCATCGACGCCCGCAAGGCTGCGGGACTACCACTGGTCTTCGAGGCGCAGGACGTCGAGCTCGACGGAATCGATTCGGCGACAAGCGAGATCACCTATGTCGTCGACGGCGAACCGCAACGCCTCGTCGCCGACGTCGTCGCCGGCTGCGACGGCTTCCACGGCGTCACCCGCAGCTACCTTCCGGCAACCGTTCGCACCCTCGAACGGGTGTATCCGTTCGCCTGGCTCGGCATCCTGGCCCGCACCACGCCGGTGACCGAGGAGGGCATGTACTGTGCGCATCCCGACGGACTGTCGGTGCACAGCATGCGCGGCACACACATCACGCGGCAGTACCTCCAGGTACCGGCCGACACCGACCTCGCCGACTGGCCCGACGACCGCATCTGGTCGGAGTTGAAGCGGCGCAGCGCTTCCGACGATCATCCGGAACTCGAGACCGGCGAGATCTTCGATCGCAGCCTGGCGCCGCTGCGTAGCGTCGTCACCGAACGCATGCAGACCGGGTCGCTGTTCCTGCTCGGCGACGCCGCCCACATCGTGCCGCCGACCGGGGCGAAGGGACTCAATCTCGCGGTGTCGGATGCGTGCGTTCTCTCCCACGCCCTCGGACTGTTCTACCGCACCGGCGATCGGTCCGGGCTGGAGGCCTACACCGACACCGCCCTGCCGCGAATCTGGCAGGCACAGAACTTCTCCTGGACCCTGACCTCGATTCTGCACCGCTTCACCGACGACCCCTTCGACTGGGAGTTGCGTCGGGCACGACTGCAGCGGTGGGCCGAGTCCGACGCCGAACAGCACGGCCTCGGTGAGGTCTACCTGGGCCTGCCGTTCCCTACGCCGTGGCGGGCCGAGTAGCGAAGTCCGCCACGCCCAGCGGCATCTCGGCCAGATCGACGCCGAAGTCGCGGAGACACGCCTGCCGCGCCGCGACCGGATCGAGGATCGACTCACTGCGGAGCTCACCGTCGGTGACGATCAGCCGAAAGCGCCCGGGCACGTCGGCGTCGGTGAGTGTCCGACGGCCGTCGCCGTCGGGCAGTGTGCAGATCACCGAGCGGGTGAACCGCGACCGTGGAGAGGTACTGTGCCACCACGCCATCGCCTCGAAATCGACGAGGGGACGAGGGTGGGATTCGAGTACATAGGCAGCGGAGCCGACGTCGACGCGGCGGTCGTGCGCGGATGTGAGATCGACGGGGCGGCAGACACGCTCGCCGCCGAAGCCCACATCGACCAGCAGGGTGAGGCCGTCGACGGCGACGATGACGGCCATATGGCCCAGGGGCGGACCCGGTTGCCCACCGGCGTCCACGCGTGCGCCGATCACCTGCGCCTCGAGGCCCAGCGCCCGCAAGGCCATGGCCAGCAGCCCGTTCAGCTCGTAGCAGATCCCGCCGCGCCGGCCGTCGACGAGTCGTGCCACGATCGCCGATTCCTCGGACTCGACGGGAATACCGCGGTGGATGTCGAGATTCTCGAAGGGGATTCGTGCGTGTTGTGCGGCGGCCACCTGCGCGACCAGTTCGGCACCGCGCGAGGCGGGTGCGTCGATTCCGATCCGGTCGAGATACGCGGGCAACGAGAAGACCGCGCGCGTTGTTTCGGGGCGCAAATGATCCACTCCAACAGGGTAGGCTACCCTCACTAACCATGGGTCCTGAGGTCTTCTGGTACATCAATCCGACCGACGGCGACGTGCCGTGGGAACCGTCGCTGCGCGTCGAGCCGACCCTCGAGGTGATTCGGCACCAGGCCCAGACCCTGGACCGCCTGGGCTTTTCCGGCGCACTCACCACCGCCCGCGAACCGATCGCGCTGGTGCCCGGCACCGACAACCTGCGATTCCTCATCCCGGTGTACCCGGGCGTCAAGCCGCCGGCGCAACTCGCCGAGGAGGCCCAGGTCTTCGACCAGTACTCGGGCGGGCGACTGATCTTCAACCAGGTCAACGGCGCCGACCCGGTGCTCGCGCGGTACGGGCGCCGCGAGTCCAAGGCGGAGCGGTATCGGCTGTCGGCGGAGTACTGGCGGCAGGTCAAACGGCTCTACGCCGACGAGACCGAGGCCTACGACGGCGAGTTCTTCTCCTACGGCCCGCGGTACAAACCGGCCATCCCCGGTCCGCGGCAGCCCGGCGGCATCGAGGTGTGGGGTACGGGCGCCTCCCCGGAGGGCATCTGGCACGCCGCGGAGGTGCTCGACGTCTACCTGTCGTTCATGGCTCCCCCGTCGGACTTGACGGCACTGTTCGACCGTGTCCGGGCCGCCGCATCCGAACGCGGCCGTACCTTGCGGTTCGGCGTGCTCGCCAGCGTCATCGTCCGGGAGACCGACGACGCGGCCTGGGAACGGTTCGAATCCCAGTTGAGTAGGACCCGACCCGAGACCGTCCTGGCCACCGCCGACCGCAACCTGCGCAGTTTCGGCTTCCCCGGCCTCGACGAGATCTCCAGCGACGACCGAAAGGTGCAGGGCCGGATCGATGCGCTGCGCGCCGGCCGCATCCCCGGCCGAGAGCTGTTGGAGTACGCACCGAATATGGCTGCCGGTCTGACCACCTGGACCGCCGCCGAACCACCATTCGACATCGCGGGCAAGGGCACCGGAACCTACTTCGTCGGCAGCGCCGAGAACGTAGCGGCCACCATGAATTCACTTGCCGCACAGGCAGGGATCGACATCTGGATTCTGTCCGGCTGGCCGCTGGCCGCCGAGGCCGAGATCGCCGCCGACCTCCTGCTCCCGCTACTGCAGAATCCGGCGACCACCGCGGTGGCCTGAGCGTCCCCCACCCGCCGACCAAGCACCCACCCGCCGAGCCACCCGCCCGCCGGTCGAGCCACCCACCCGCCGGTCGAGCCACCCATCCGCCGGTCGAGCCACCCATTCGCCGACCGAGCCACCCATCCGCCGGTCGAGGAGCGAGGAGCCCCCAGGGCGACGAGCCTCGAGACCACCGCAACCCGACAACCCAACCAGCCCAACACCTCCCGCCTGACGATCCCCACCCGCCGGTCGAGGAGCGAGGAGCCCCCAGGGCGACGAGCCTCGAGACCACCGCAACCCGACAACCCAACCAGCCCAACACCTCCCGCCTGACGATCCCCACCCGCCGGTCGAGGAGCGAGGAGCCCCAAGGGCGACGAGCCTCGAGACCACCGCAACCCGACAACCCAACCAGCCCAACACCTCCCAGCACCACCCCACCAGGTCTCGACACGACCTCCGTTTCGACGGAGCTCAACGCGGCGGCTAACGCTCCGGTCGGCTCGACCAAAAAAAGCGCACCACCCAGGGCGTCGGCTCGACCAACGAAAAGCCCACCTCGATCAACGAAAAACGCTGCGAACCTGCGCAACCCGCCGATCGAGCCCTACCGCACCGTCGCCACCACACCGCGGTGATCGGAGCCCACCAAGGTCACCGTGTGCATGGACGTGGGTTGCAGACCGCCGCGCGTCAGCACGTGATCGATGGTCAGTAGCGGCGGAATCGCCTTGTCCGCCGGGTAGGTCGGCACAAAACCGGCACCCACCACCTCGGCGGCGTCGAGCAGATCCGGCGACGTGTCGGGTCCGTATCCGGCGAGCATCCTACGGAACGGCCGATGATCCCAGGTGGAGTTCATGTCAGCACCGACGATCGTCGGAAGTGCCTCGGCCGCAAGGATGTCGGATAGTCGACTCATCTCGAGATCCCATCGCCACGCGGCCTCCGGCCAGGGCGGCAGCGGATGCAGCGCGTACACCGCAGTGCGGCCGTGGCCGGGAAGGTCGGTTTCCGCGCGCACATTCCCGAGGCGGAAACCGTCGAGTACGCGCCCGTCGACGAGTGGATACTTCGAGAAGATCCCGACACCCCGGCCGTCGGGCAACGCATGGGTGAACGAATACGGCAGCGCCACAGCGAGATCCGACACTTCGATGCGATTCAACGCACCCTCGGTGAGTTCGACGATGGTCAGGAGGTCGACGTCCTCGGCCCGTACCGTCGAGGCCAGCGACACGATGTCGGCCTGACCGAGGTAGATATTCGCCTGCATGACAACGAGATCGGAATCCGCCGCCGACGACGCTCCTACATAGAGCGGCGCCTGCGTCAGCACGCCGGCCGCCACCACGAGCGCCGCAATGCCCGCGACGATCCACCGCCGCGCAAGCAGCAGCACGACGAGTCCGACGACGCCGACGACCACCAACACCGGAGTGAAGGCGGCGACGCGGCTCGCCGTCGAACTGACGAACCCGGAGTAGTGCGCGAACACTCCTGCCGCGCAGGCGAATACCGCCGACATCCCCACGACGGTGGCCGCAGCTCGCACCAACCTCCGACCCCGCGGTCCCGGTGTCCCCCGACCCGGCGGCGCGCCACCGACGCCCACGACCGGTTCAGCCATAGGCGACGTCGATGGCGTGCCGCCCGAATCCCAGCCGCTCATAGGTACGTAAGGCCGCGGTGTTGTCGCCCTCGACGTAGAGCATCACGTCGTCGATGCCCCGGTCGGCGAAGTAGTGCAGTCCGGCCAGCGTCAGCAACCGGCCCAGCCCACGACCCTGCGCGGCCGGATCGACACCGACGATGTACACCTCGCCGAGTGTCGGGCTCTGCGTCTTGGTCCAGTGAAATCCCAGAAGGGTGTCGGGAGCGGCGGTGTCGAACGCCAGGAACAGGCCCGCCGGGTCGAACCAGTCGGCCTGCACCCGCTCGGTGATCTGTTCGGGCGCCCAGCCGCCCTGCTCCGGATGCCAGGCGAAGGCGGCGTTGTTGACCCGCAGGATCTCCGGGTCGTCGGCCGGCCCGGCGTAGGTGCGCAGCTCGGTATCAGCGGGCACGACGAGCGGATCAAGTCCCCTCCGACCGCCGGTACGCAACAGTTGCAGCAGTTCGCGGCGTCGGGTCAGACCCATGGCCGCGGCGAGCGCCTGCGCGCCGGGCAGATCGCCGTGGGCCCACGCCCGGGGTGCTCCGTCGGCATCGAGTGCGCGTGCCGCGGCGAACGCCACCTCGAGAAGCGCCCTACCGTGTCCCTGACGCCGGAGCTCCGGATCGATCACCGCCTCGATCATCGCGGGCTCGTCGTCGCGTCCGGGGGTGATGTTCGCGTACCCGCCCACCGACACGACGTGGCGCACGCCGGGGGTGCCGTCGATCGCGTGCACCGCCTGTTCGGACAGCGGCGCCACCCCGTCGGCCTCCGTTGCGTCGGCCACCAGACGACGCGCGTACGCCGCGACCTGCGGGGACACCGCATCGCTGACGGTCGGCTCATCCGGAATCGTCGTATCGCCGAACGGTGATGTCACTGGTGGTCAGCCTCCACTGGCACTGATTTCCTCGTCTGCGGGTTCGTGGTCGACGGGTACGTCCTCGGGCAGGTCCGGACCGAGGTCCTCGTCGAGGTCGTCGACCGTGGTGTCCGGGCCGCCGGCGCGTCCGCGGCTGGGCCGCACCGCCTTGTAGCCGACGTTGCGGACGGTGCCGATGAGTGATTCGTGGTCGCTGCCGAGTTTGGCCCGAAGCCGCCGCACGTGGACGTCGACGGTGCGGGTGCCGCCGAAGAAGTCATAGCCCCACACCTCCTGCAGCAGTTGCGCCCGGGTGAAGACCCGGCCCGCGTTCTGCGCGAGGTACTTCAGGAGTTCGAATTCCTTGTAGGTCAGATCGAGTGGCCGACCACGCAGCCGCGCAGTGTAGGTGCCCTCGTCGATGACCAGCTCACCCAGCGTCACCTTGCCCGACGCCTCTTCGGCGGTCACTCCGCGGGTGCGCATCACCAGCAACCGCAGCCGGGCGTCGAGTTCGGCCGGTCCGGTTGCCGGCAGCAGGAACTCGTCGAGCCCCCAGTCGGCGTTCACCGCCACCAGGCCACCTTCGGTCAGCACGGCGGCCACCGGGACCGCCGAGCCGGTGCTGCCCAGCAGCCGGCACAGGCCGCGGGCGGCGGCCAGATCCGTCCTGGCATCCACGATGGCAACGTCGGCGTTGCTCGCCTCCATCAACGACGACACCTCTGTCGGAGCAACCCGTACCGTGTGCGCGAGCAGCGCCAACGACGGCAGAACCGACTCCGGATTGGGATCGGCGGTCAACAGTAGGAGATCCACGCAATACTCCGATCTTCCTCAGTCGCGCCCGAAGCACCTCTCGTCCCCGCGGCGAGTGACCCCGGGGGCATTCTCCCCCGTTCGGCCACCTCGACACTGAGGCGAACGATCGGTCGCGCCGGCGGCTCGGCATGTTTACTCCGCCTTACCAACATGTGCGCGACAGGTGACAGAATAACCGCAATGTCGCGCTCTGCTGTTAACAAGGCCGACGCGGACGCCGTGAACTCGGACGATTCGTCCGCCGAGATGTCGGCTCATCGGCTCCGACGCACAGTGATCGTCGCCGTCATCGTGCTGGCGGTGATCGTCGCGGGCGCTTTCGTCACCGACACCGTGGCGGCGAGCCGCGCCGAGCAGCGTTTGTCGGCGTCACTGGCCACCGCACCGGGCATCGAGTACCGCCCCGAGGTCACCCTCGGCGGGTTCCCGTTCCTACGCCACGCCACCGACGGCGAGTTCACCGGCGTCGTCATCACCGCACGCGGAGTACCCGTGTCCGGGTGCACGTATCCGCAGGCACCGGACTGTTTCGCCGAACTCGGCGCCACCCTCGGCCCGGTCACCGTCGACGACGGCTTCGACATCGCCCCGACCGAGGTGATGCGGACGTCGTCGGTGACCGCGTATTCGCTGCTGAACTCGGTGAACCTGGGCCGGATGCTGGGCATCCTCGACCTGAGCGTTAACACCCCCGCGACACCCGACCGCGTCGGTGGGGGCGGTCCGCAGTTCGGGAATCTGGAACGCAGCACGGGCGTCGTGCTCACCGGCACCGTCGCGCTGCCGCCGTCGTCGGCACCCGAACCCGGCGGTGTGCCCGACCCGACACGGGCCCCGTCGGCGTCGGAGTACCCCGGTGCGCGCACCAGGGTCAGCGTCACCGTCGACCTGTCGGTCGTCGACGGCAGACTCCATCTGCAGGCCACCGGTTTCTACACCGGCCCCGAGGAACACGTGGTGTCTGCGGAACTGTCCGGCGATGGGGCACAACAGATGCGTCACGCCGTGCTCGACAGATTCACCCGGACCCTGCCGCCTCTGCCGATGCCGTGGGATCTGCCCGCCACCGGCGCGCACAGCGCCGGCAGCGACATCATGCTCACCGCCGAGTCCGGCCCCCGCGACCTGCGGCCCGACCGGTTCTGATCAGCGCGATCGCAGACCACCGACGCGATTGCGGTGCCGCCCTGACGCTGCTGTACCCTCGTGGGCATGCAACAGCGCCGTGAGTTCTTGCTCACCCGCCGCCGGGCGATCGACTTCTGTCGTGTCGCCGACTGTTGCTGTCGCTGTACACGGTGATCGTGGCGCATCGCGCCGACACGCTCACCTATCGATGACGGTCGGCAAGGCGCACATTTCTGAGCTCTGGGCGACCAACGCGCATCGAGCGTTGTGACCGTCATCGTCCGCCGAAGTCTTCGGCAATCCGACGCCGACGCCTTCATCTTCATTTCCCATATCCCACACCCATGTATCCGGGAGGAAAATCCATGGCACGTTCCGACGTCCTGGTCAGCGCCGATTGGGCTGAGCAGAACCTGCACACCGACAAGGTCGTCTTCGTCGAGGTCGACGAGGACACCAGCGCCTACGACGGCGGCCACATCGAGGGCGCCGTCAAGATCGACTGGAAGACCGATCTGCAAGATCCGGTCCGTCGTGACTTCGTCGACCGCGAGCAGTTCTCCAAACTGCTCTCCGAGCGCGGCATCGCGGGCGACGACACCGTCGTGCTCTACGGCGGCAACAACAACTGGTTCGCCGCCTACGCGTACTGGTACTTCAAGCTCTACGGCCACCAGGACGTGAAGCTGCTCGACGGTGGCCGCAAGAAGTGGGAACTCGACGGCCGGCCGCTGTCGACCGACGCCGTGAGCCGTCCGGTCACCGAGTACAAGGCCGCCGACCCGGACAACACCATCCGCGCCTTCCGTGACGAGGTCGTCGAGGCCATCGATGTGAAGAATCTGGTCGATGTCCGCAGCCCTGACGAGTTCTCCGGCAAGATCCTGGCGCCGGCCCACCTCCCGCAGGAGCAGAGCCAGCGTCCCGGCCACATCCCCGGCGCCATCAACGTGCCGTGGAGCAAGGCCGCCAACGAGGACGGCACCTTCAAGTCCGACGAGGACCTCGCCGCGCTGTACGCCGAGGCCGGCCTCGACGGCGAGAAGGAGACCATCGCCTACTGCCGCATCGGCGAGCGTTCCAGCCACACCTGGTTCGTGCTGCAGGAGCTGCTGGGCCACAAGAATGTGAAGAACTACGACGGCAGCTGGACCGAATACGGTTCGCTGGTCGGCGTTCCGGTTGAACTGGGAGAAGGAAAGTAAGTATGTGTGCTGCACCCAAGCAGGGACAGAAGCTGCCCGCGGGCGTCGACGTCGAGAAGGAGACCGTCCTGACCGGACAGGTCACCGACGGCTCCGGTAGCCCGGTGGCCGGTGCCTTCGTGCGGTTGCTGGATTCGACCGGCGAGTTCACCGCCGAGGTCGTCGCCAGCCCCACCGGCGATTTCCGTTTCTTCGCCGCCCCCGGCACCTGGACGCTGCGTGCGCTCAGCTCGGTCGGCAATGGTGACGTCACCGTGAGCCCGGAGGGTCCGGGCGTGCACAGCCACGACATCACCGTCGCCAAGTAAGGCTGTCCCGCAAGACAAGCGAGGCCCGGTCACCCTGGTGGTGGCCGGGCCTTCGTCGTTTCCGGGGGCGTCGTCGCCCGCCCCGCCACCCGGCTGAAAGTGGGGGAAGAGTTTTCTTCCCCCACTTTCTGCTGTTTCCGGCAGAACTTTCTGGGGGAAGATCGCGTACCCGGGGGGAAGAAGATTCCTCCCCCACTTCTGTTGTCCCCCATTCGTGCGGCACCCGTTGGTCCGTTCGGCCGATTCTTGCGTCCGCCCCCACGTCCGCGGCCGCCAATTCCCCTGCGCCCGTGTTACCTTCACCTTCCATACGTGAAGAATCCGGCCGTTCGCCGGCACTGGAAGGTAATCGGTTCGATGGTACAACTCTGGCCGAATTCTGTTCGCACACATCGCGATTCGACATCAACCCGGACCATCGGCAGAACCGGGGGCCGCGCCCTGCGTCGAGTCGTCGCCGTCCTGGCCCTGGTATTCGCCGCGGCCGCAACACAGATCGCGCCGCCCGCGCACGCCGCACCACCGACCTTCGCGCAGTTCGCGAGCCGCGACGTCCTCGTCGGCACCTTCTTCTCCAGCGACGCCGACCTGACCGACACCATGTACTACTCCACCGATGGCAAGAAGTTCACGTACCTGTCGACGCCGTACCGTCGCGGCCAGAACCCGATGAGCGACCCGTCGATCATCTATCACAACGGCTACTTCTGGATGCTGTCGAACTGGCCGCGTAAGGACGGCCGATTCTGGCCGATGATCGGGGTGTCGCGGGACGGTAAGAACTGGTCGAGACCCGAAGGGCGACAGTTCAACAACGGTCTCTATGCCGGCATCCCGCTGAATCCGGCGCCGGGCGGTCGCGACATCGTCGCACCGGATTGGTACCGCGCCGCCGACGGCAGCATCTACATCGTGTTCACCGCCGGATACTTCGGACACTTCCGTGGCCAGGTCGGCGCCGACCGTATGACGCCGTATGTGGTGCGCGTCAACCAGCTCGACGTCAACGCCGCCGGCCGTGGCCGCGGTGTCCCGCTCGGGAAGAACATCGTCTTCAATGCCGGTCCCGCGACCCGCATCGCCCTCAACCCTGGCGCCAAGGACCGGATCGACGGCTCGTTCTTCGAGCGCGGTGGCACCAAGTACCTGACGATCAAACGCGACGGCACCTGCAACGAGGTGTGGCGCTCGGGCTCGTTCACCGGGCCGTGGCATCGCGACGTGGCGTGCGCGGCGAATGTGCAGGAGGGGCCGAGCATGACTCGCCTCGGCGGCACCTACTACCTCTACACCGACAAGATCTACGGTGGCCGCGCGATCTACTACTCGACGGCGCCGTCGCCGAGCGGCCCGTGGTCGAATCCGACGCCCATCACCACCGCCGGCGGCCCGGGCCGCACCCGGCACGGCACCGTCATCCGCCTCGACGACCGCAACGCCAAGTGCGCGGTCTACCGGATGGCGTACGGCCCCGGCTGCACGTTGACAACGGGCGTTCCCGGCATCGGTGGGCTATTCGGCAGCTGACGGATTGACGGCGACGGCATCGGACCGACTGAAAGTGGGGGAAGAAATTTCTTCCCCCACTTTCTGCTGTTTCCGGCATAACTTTCTGGGGGAAGATCGCGCACCCGGGGGAAGAAGATTCCTCCCCCACTTTTCGCACACACCCGACGCCACCGACCGCGCGCAAACCCGCGAGTGATCCACGTTGCACTCGGTCGGTCCGAGGACGGTGCGCAACACACCGGGAGGTAGACTCCGACGCGTGGTCCTCTTCTTCGAAATCCTCCTGGGTCTGGCCTCGCTGCTGATCGTCTGGTTCGCGCTGTACGTCATCTACCGCCTGGTCAACGACGAGTCGTGACTCTCCCTCCCGAGGGATCCCAGCCCGACGGCACCGGCGCCGACGCGCCTCGCCGGTCGGGTGACGAGGCGATCAGTCAGGCCGAGGCGCGGGCCGTCGAATCCGGCAGCCGCGAACGCAACGTCCCCACCTGGGACGATCTGCCCCTGCCGATCGACACCTCCAACCTCCGCGCAGGCCCCGATCTGCATCCGGGTCTGCTCGGACTGCTGCCGCTGGTCGGCGTCTGGCGTGGGGAGGGCGAGGCCCGCAATCCGCACACCGGCGACGAGTACCACTTCTCACAACAGATCGTCGTCAGTCACGACGGGCAGAACTTCCTCAACTGGGAATCACGCTCGTGGGTCATCGACGAGGACGCCAACTTCGTGCGCCCCGACCTGCGGGAGACCGGCTACTGGCGGATCGGCGACGACGACACCATCGAACTCCTCCTGGCCCACGCCGAGGGCTGGGTCGAGGTCTTCTACGGACAACCGCTCAATCAGACGTCGTGGAATCTGACCACCGACGTCGTCATCAAGTCGGCGACCGGCCCGCATGCCGGCGGCGCACGACGACTCTACGGTCTCGTCCCCGACGGTGACCTCGCCTACGTCGAGGAGCGCGTCGACGCCGACGGCGACTTCGTGCCGCGCCTGTCCGCCAAGTTGCGACGTCACGTCGGATAGCCGCCCGACGATGGTCCGCGACCACACCGGCGCACCGCGATCCCTGCCCGTCTATCTGGCATTGATGTGGCTGCCGGTGCTCGTCGATCTCGTATTCGGCGAGACCTCACCGACCCTGTTCGCATCGGTCGTGGCAGCGGTCGTCCTCGCCGGTGGCGCCCTGTCGCCGCAGACCCGGCGGCTGATGGCCGCCGTCCTCGCCGCCCTGCGGGTGCGGTTGCAACGGATACCGGCACCGCTCGACGCCAATCAACCCCGACGACGTCGGGGCACCACCTTCCCTCGAGAGCTGATTCTTGTTCTGCGCGTGGGTGATCCACGCGCACCGACGTTCGCGGCCTGATCCCCCGCCACCGCCGACACCATCTGAAGGATCTCCCCCATGCTCTCCATTCGCGGAGCGCGCCGTTCACACGGCGCGCAAACCCTGTTCACCGACCTCGATCTCGACGTACCCGCCGGCCGCTGCGCGGCGATCATCGGCCCCAACGGGAGCGGCAAATCCACGCTGCTGCGTTGCGTCATCGACGACGACCGGCTCGACGCCGGCACCATCGACATCGCCGGGATGCGCCCCGACGAACGGTCGCCCCGCTTTCGGGAACTCGTGTCCGCCGACACCGGCGAACAGGCGGCGTTCTTCGACGTCACCCTCACCGAACACCTCGAACTGCTGGCCCGCGCACATCGCACCGAGGATGCCGACGTCGAGAACGCTCTCGCCGACGCCGGACTCGCCGACCTCGCCGATCGCTTTCCACACACGCTCTCCTCGGGTCAGCAGCAACGCTTCGCGCTGGCCGCGGCGCTGTTACGACCGGCGTCGCTGCTCGTCCTCGACGAACCGGAACGTGCACTCGACTTCGCCGGACAGGAGTGGGTGGCCGAGCGGATCATCGAGGCGAAGAACGACGGGAAGGCCGTTCTGGTGGCCACCCACAGCCCAACCCTGGTGCAGCGGTGCGCCGACGACGTGGTGGACCTCGGCCGATGAGGATTCCCGACCTACGCCTGGGGTGGATGCGCCGGTATGACTTCTCCTGGTTCGAGCTCATCTTCTGTGTGGCCGTTCTCGACGGTTTCGCGAGCTGGCTCCTGACCCCGGCACGAGTGTCCCACGTCGCGACCCTGACCGGCGTCGCAGCGACCCACCCGACCATCATCGGGTGCGTCATCGTTGCGGCGATCGCGGTGGGTGCCTACCGCTGGACGGTGGTGTGGGGACCGGTCCGGGTCGAGGGTGCGATGATGCGCTGGCAATTGTCGGGGCCGGGGCCCCGCGGGCCCGAACTGGCCGGCCGGTTGGGCGGCATCGTCATCACCGTCGTCGCCGGATGTACCGCGGCGGGAGCGCTACTCGGGCTGCTCGCACCCGATTCCCTGGTCACCGTGGTCGGCGTCGCGGCCGGACTCGGGCTCGTCGCGGCCATCTGCGCGTACGGCACCCAGGTCGTCGCCGACCGGCGCCACGGTTGCGCACCTCCCCCGACCTGGCAGTGGTCGCCGAATCGGTTGCACCGGAGCACGATCGCACCTGCCGACGGCTACGCCGGTGCGCTCGGACTGGCCGCGAGCCTGATGGACTTCAGCTGGATCACCGATGCCCGGATCGTGCGGTGGAAACGGGGGGCGACGTCGGCGCCGACCCGGCGCCTGCACCGAAACCCCTATGTTGCCCTGGCGCAGATCGACTTTCGACGACTGCGACGACACCTAGACGGCGTGCTGCGCGCGCTCATCTGCATCGCGGTGCTTCTCGTTGCGCCCCAGGTGGTGAGCATCGCGCACGCCGCGACTGCCGTCATCACGGTGCTCATCTCCTGCGCGGGCAACGCGGTGGCAACAGGCCTGCGCAACGCCTCTGAGAGTGTCGCGATCCGGCGCGCCCTGGGGCTCGATGACCGTCGAATCACACGGGCGCACATGGCTGTTCCCGGATCGGTGATACTCATCGCCGCCGCCGCGGCCGCCGTCGCCGGTCACTGACGCCGGCCTCGGCGGTGATCTGCTTCGTGGGTTGCGCAGTCGCCGTCCTGCGGCGGGGTACCCGGCCACCCCTGCCGTACGACGCGCCGGTGGTCACCGAGTCGGTGGTCACCGGCGCGGCGACTCAGCCGCTGATGATCGCCGCCCAGGCGCGCGGGATGGTTGCGCTGATCATCACGGCCGTCGCCGCGTCGGTGGTGTGACTCCCTCCCGCAGCGTGGGCGTCGGTCATTCGGCCGAACGACACACACCGCCGGCCGGGGCGCACCGGCCGGGTAAGGTTCACCGATGACTGAATCGGGGAGTCACCACGCCAATCCGTACGCGCCGCCGTGGCCGCAGGCCGGGCAGTACCCGGCGAATCCTCCCCATCCCTACCCCGCCTACGGCGCCCCCGGTCTCTATCCGGGCCAACCACCGTACGGACCGCCCGCCACCAAGCCACCGCTACGGCATGTGGCACTGACCCGTTCGTTGGCCGGAGCATCGATCGTCGTCTACCTCATGATCGCGGTGTTCGGCTTCCTGACCTTCGCCACGGTGACCCGCAACGGTGAATCCGAGGGGTCGACGTTCAACGGGTGGGCTCACTGGACATCGCAGGTTGAGGGCCTCCCGCTCACCGACGGCTCCCACGCGGTCATCTTTCCGGGAGTCCTGTTGCCGCTGCTGATCCTGTTCCCGACGGCGCTGTCGTCGATTCTGATCATGTGCAACGTCGGACGACGCCCCTTCGCGGCGGTCACCATCCTGTTCGGGGTGATCGCCACCGCGGTGGCCACCCTCGCCGTGGTCAACCCATCGGTGGTGGTGGGGACCTTCGACGACAGTTCGGCAACCGTCATCGACGCCAACTACAGCTTCTCCCCCGGACCGTCGGCGATCCTGAACATGGTGATCGGCGTCGTGATCGTGATGCTGGCGATCGGCGTGGTCGCCTTCGGGGGCCGGGCCCGCACCTGAGGGATGACGGTGCACATCCCAAAGATGTTTGGCGACTCGCCCGTCGAGATCAGCGCCCGGCCACCAGGTGGATCACATCGACGACGACGGGTCGTCCGTGCCGCCGCGCCGCCTGCACGTAGTGGATGCCCGGGCCCGGCGGCAGTGGGATCGATTCCCCCGGATGGGCGACCACCAGGTCGTAGGCCCCGCCGAGTCCGGTCATCAGCACCGCAATGCGCCGGTCGCCACGATTGTGCACCACAGCGAGCCCGCCGGTGTGCGTGCACTCGACGCCGGCATCGGCGACGTGGGTCGGCTCGCCGACATCCCAGTCCCCCGTCGCGGTCCCGTCCACGGCCGACGGCGAAGTGCGGGGCGTCCAGAACTCGTCGACCCCGTGGATCACCGACCAGTCCACATCACCGGGACGCGGCGAGTGCAGCAGGACGCACGGATCGTCGTCGTCGATGATCTGCCCGACCAGCACCGGGCGTCCGTCGCGACGCTCACCCTGCAGGATGTGGAATTCGACGTCCGGCAACGCGGCCGAGGAACCGCTGGGCAGCAGAGTGAATCGGGTGCCGGTGGTGCCGGCGAATCCCGGGGTCGACAGCACCGCGAGATTGCGGCAGCCGCGGTTGTGCACGGTGAGGTGTGAGTCGCGGTTCCCGGGTTTGGCCACCGAGTAGCTCAGTCCGCCGGCGTGGCCGGTGAGCCAGGTGCCGGCGCCGTCGTCGGTCCATTCACCGTCGTCGGGGGTGAGGAACCGCGACGTGGTGGTGCGTCGAGGCGGCTCCGTCAGCATCGTGGTCATGACCGGCCTCCTGTGTCGAGCGAAGAACTGTGTGCATTCAGTGCACCGCGCCCCGGTCGGCGTGCACATGAGTAGCCGACTACCCGAAATGTCGGATCCACTTCCCCTGAACATGAAACGGCCCCCGCACCACCCGAGTCGTCGAGTACCTCGAGCAGGACCTGCTCGGGTGCGGGGGCCGGGTGACCACCTGGTATTCGCCAGTGCGAGTACGTGATCTGACGATCACATCAGCGGATATCAGATGGGACTCCGCGCTAGCGGATGGTCACCTCACATGTCCGTAAATCACTCAACGTCGGACCACCTCCTTCCTTGTGTACCGACGAACCTACGCCGGGTCTGCCGACGCGGCAACGCATTTACTCACACCGGCGCCGGGTGCGCCGCGAAGAACCGCCAGACGGTGGCGGTGGCGTCGAGGGCGTCGGACGGCGGGTCGGTCCCCAGGGTGCGTTCGAGTACCGGAGCGCCCGGCGCACCCGGCCATTGATGACCGGCTCCGGCCACGCCGATCAGTTCGACGGCCCGCCCCGACGGACAGACGGCGGTCTCGCGGGTCACCGGTCCGACGACCACCGGCGTCGGCGCGGCACATCCGTCGATGCGGCGCCATGTCGCGCTGACCTCGGGTACCGGCGGACCGTCGACCCTCGCGGTCCCGCCGAGGTTGAACGCCTCACCCGGCCCACCGGCGTACGGGACCCGACCGTCGGCGGTGCCATGGATCTGGAGCACCGATGTCGGTGCGGCCGAGCCACATCCGGTCAGCAGGGTTCCGGCCACCGGGGCCACCGCCGCGAAGAGCGTTGTCTGACAGGCCAACCGGAGCGCCATCATCGCACCGTTGGACATTCCGGTGACGTAGATCCGGCGCGGATCGATCGGGCCGCGTCGCGTGATATCCGATACCACGGCACCGATGAAGGCGACGTCGTCGACGTTGCGGGATTGTGCCGGCCCGCAGCAGCTTCCGGCATTCCACGATCGGGCGACGCCGTCCGGGTAGGCGACGATGAACCCATCGCGGTCGGCCTGGACATCCCAGCCGTAGCTGCGTTGTGCCTGTGCCGCGCTTCCGTAGCCGCCGTGCAACATGATCACCAACGGCTTCGCCTGCTCGGTGGTGCCCGGCCGGTGGATGCGGTAGTCGCGGGCCATGCCACCCACGCTCAGCGACTGCGCAGAGTCGCCGATGGGGATCTCGTTCGACGGCGCGCCGGAGGCGTCTCCGGGACGGACCGCACACCCGGCGACGATCACCACCACCACGACCAGCGACGCGACGATCCCCGCGGTTGCCGATGCCGCCCGTGTGTGCGCGCTCATGCGTACGAGTGTGGCCGACATCGACACAATTGACAAGCTTATTGACAAAATGCGGTTCGGTCCTCGGAGACACTCCCGACGTTTGGCACACTCAGGCCATGCCCCCACCCGCCGCCGGTGTGACGCCCACGGTTCCGGCGCTCGTACAGATCCTGTCCGCATCCGCCGGTCCGCGGCTGACGCGGGCGTTCGCCGACGCCGGACTCGACAACCTCCGTCCGGGGCAGGCGCTGGCCTTGACCGCACTCGTCGGCGGTCCCGTGCACGCCAGTGACATCGCCGGGCGCCTCGGGATCAGCCGTCAGGCGGTGGCCCAGGCGGTCGCGGCACTGGATCGGCATGGTTACCTGACCCGCAGCACCGATCCCGCCGACGGCCGCGCCAAACTCGTCACGCTGACCGACCGCGGATGGGCGGCACTGCGCGTGATGCGGTCGAGTGCACTGGCCCTCGAACAGCAGTGGCGTTCGCTACTGGGCGACGAACGCCTCGCCGAGTTCGCCGACGCCCTGACGACGCTGATCTCGCACAGCGGTGGCAGCGGATCCGACGGCAGCGGGTCAGACGGCAGCGGGTCAGACGGCAGCGGGTCAGACGGCACCGAGATCCAGGACCAGTGAGGACGACGCCGCGGCACGCTCCGGCAACTGATGGGTGATCACCACGACGGTGCGCCCGGGACCGAACATGCCCGAGGTGGGGTCGAGAATGCGCTCGAGGAGACGCTGCGCGTCGGTGGCATCGAGGTGTTCGGTGGGTTCGTCGAGGACGACGATCGGCGCACGGTGGATCAGGGCCCGGGCCAACAGCAGGCGACGTCGTTGCCCTCCCGAGATCGACTCGGCCCCACCGGTCAGCGTGGTGTCCAGCCCCTCCGGCAGCTCGGCGACCCAGTCGTCGAGACCCACCTCGGCGAGTGCGGCGTGCATCTCCTCGACGGTGACATCGCCGCGTGCGACCCGCAGGTTCTCGGCCACCGACGTCGAGAACAGATGCGCCTCCTCGGCGAAATAGCATGTCGCCGAACGCACCGCGATCCCCTGCCCAGAGGCCTCGCGCGCGTCGACGTGGCCGCCCTGCGGCGCCAGCAGTCCGGTCATGGTCAGCGCCAACGTCGACTTGCCGATGCCACTCGGGCCGATGACGGCCATCCGCGATCCCGGTGTCAGAATCACGCTCATTCCGCCCGCGGGACCGAGCAGGGCCTTCGGCGACCAGCCCCAGCGCAGATCCTGCAGGTGCAGCGTCGCGGGTCCGTCGTGTACGGGCACGTCATCGATCACCGAGTGGGTGACACCCGAGGTGCCCGCCCCGGCGCCGTCGACGAGAGCCATCACCCGCGCGGCACTCTGTCGGCTGCGTTCGAGTTGGATGCCGGCCTCGGTCAGGGGTGCCGTCGATTCGAATGCCGACAGCGGCAGCAGGATCAGCACGCCGAGCACCATCGGGGTCAGTTGGCCGGTGACGCTCGAGACGTCGGCGAGCGATCCGGACACTCCGGACGCCAGCCCGATGCCGATGAGGCATGCGGCGAGTAGGGATGCCCCCAGCGACAGTGGGGTTGCGGCCGCGGCCGTGGCCTCGATCCGTTCGCCACGATCGGTGGCGACGATCGCGTCGGCGTCGGCGGCCGCACCCGCCGCGAGCACCGCATCCCGGCGCCGCGCGACCACCAGTTCCGGTGCGTGCCACAGTGCGGTCGTCACCGCCTGCGCGGACCGGCCGGTGGCGTCGGCGCCGTCGAAGATCGCCCGTGTCGATCCGCGGGCGGCCAGCCATGGGGCGATCACCCCGGAGACGATCAGCGCGATCGCCAGGATCAGTGCCGCCCAGCCCGACACCATCGCCATGATCGCGACCGCCGCGACCGACGTGGTCAGGCCCACCCCGATCGGGACCAGTCCGCGAATCAGCGCGTTGCCGATCTCGTCGACATCGTCGCCGGTCCGGGTGAGCAGTTCCCCACGACGCAGGGTCACCGAGTAAGCCGGCGAGCCGGATGCCAACGCCACGTAGAGGCGTTCCCGTGCCGTGGCCATGGCGCCCAAGGCCAGGTCGTGGGTGGCCAGCCGCTCGAGATAGCGGAACAGGCCGCGCGAGATGCCGAGGGCGCGAACCGCGGTGATGGCCAGCGACAGGTAGAGCACCGGCGGCATCTGCCAGGCCCGGGTGATCAGCCACGCCGACAACGCGGCCAACCCGAGCGCCGAGAGTGCGCCGGCGACCCCGAGCAGGACCGACCACAGCACCGGACGCCACCGCAGACCGAGGAATCCCAGCGCCCGGATCAGCGGGTCACCGCGCCATCCGGCCGGCGACGGTGTGGTGACGGGCTGCAGGGCTGACTCAACCGACACCGATGGCCTCCGGGAAGTCGATGACGGCCCCGGCGAACTCCCGGACCACCGGGCGGTGGGCCACGACGATGACGGTGTCGCCAGCCGCCGCCCGGGCGGCCAACGCCGCCAAGACCCCACGTTCGGCGTCGGCATCCAGATGGGCGGTCGGCTCGTCGAGGATCAGCAGCGGTGAGGGTGAGGCCAGGACGCGGGTGAGGGCGAGCCGTTGACGCTGCCCGGCCGACAGCCCCGTTCCCCCGGCACCCAGGACCGTCCGGTCGCCGTCCGGCAGCGACGCCACCACCGCATCGAAACCCGTTGTGGCGGAGGCACGTCGGAGCGCCACCGGATCAAGCGCACCAAACATCGCCAGGTTGTCGGCGACGGTGCCGGGAACCACCACCGGTTGCTGCGGCAGCCACGCTACCTGTTCGTGGAATGCGGTGGGTTCGAGTTCGGCCACCGGCACCGAACCGATCAGCACCGAGCCCTCATCCGGCGACAGCAAACCGAGGATCACCGCGATCGTCGTGGTCTTCCCGGAACCGTTGGGCCCTGAGAACACCGTCAGCGCACCGGGTTCGGCGGTCGCCGTCAGCTCGTAGGGCGCCCAGCCGTTCCGCCCGTGCACACCCACGTCGAGCAGCCGGATCGGTGCGCCGGCCACCGTGACGGTGCGGGTGCGCGTCGAAGTGGTTGTCGCCGTTCCTGATTCGATGAGGTCGGCGACCTCTCCGGCGGCGGCGACCCCGTCAGCCGAGTTGTGGAACTGTGCGCCGACCTGCCGCAGCGGGAGATACGCCTCCGGCGCCAAGATCAGCGCCAGCACACCGGCATACAGGCTCATGTCGCCGTACACCAGACGCAATCCGATCCCGACCGCGACCAACGCCACACACAGGGTGGCGAGCAGTTCGAGCACCCCACCGGAGAGGAAGGCGATCCGCAGCGACGACATGGTGCTGCGCCGATGCGACTGGCCGAGGTCGGCGACCTGCCGGGCCGGGGTGCGGGCACGGCCGAGGGCCCGCAGCGTCGGCAACCCGGTGATCAGGTCGAGCAGCTGCGCCGACAACCGGCTCATCGTGGCGAGTTTGCGTTCGGTACGGTCCCGCGTCATCACCCCGATCAGGATCATGAACAGCGGGATCAGCGGCAGCGTCACCAGGATGATCACCGCCGACGGCCAGTCGACCACGCCGATGACCGCGACGACGGTCGGGGTCACCAGCACCGTGACGATCAGCGCGGGCAGATAGGCCGACAGATACGGCCGCAACGCGTCGAGCCCGCGGAGCAGCACGGTGGTGGCATGTTCCCTGCGCTGCAACAGCTCTCGCGGCGACACCCGGTCCGGATCGGTGAGCACCCCGAGCGCGCGGGCGCGCAACTCGGCGATCGCGGTCGCCGACGCCCGGTGCGCATACCGGTCGTGGGCGAACGAGGTGATCACCCGCACCACCAGCGCCGCGACGAGCACCCACAGGTGCACCGCCTGCGCCCCGAGCGACCGCGCCGACGGGTCGGTGACGAGTTCGGCGAGGATCGACGCCGTCATCGCCGCGGTGACGATGACACTGACCACCGTGATCGCGGCCAGAGCCGCGGTGACCACCACATAGACGCGGGTGGCGGGCGAATACCGCAGCAGGCGCGGGTCCAGCGGTGGCCGGGCCCGGCGCCGTGCCGCGACCGGCTCGGCTACCGACACAACGTCACTGCCACGCCTTCAACGAGGGCAACCCGATCGGATCCGGGATCTCGTCGACGCTGATCCGCTTGCGGAACACCCAGTACGTCCAGGCCTGGTAGGCGATGACGATCGGCGTCATGAGGAGCGCTGCGATGGTCATCACGGTCAGGGTGTAGTGGCTCGACGCGGTGTTGGCGATGGTCAGGCTGTAGTCCGGGTTGGTGCTGGACGGCAGGACATCCGGGAACAGCACCGAGAACAGCGTGGCCACGGTTCCGGCGATCGCGATCGATGTCGCCAGGAAGGCGATGCCCTCCCGATTGACCTGGGTGGCAGCGACCATCACCAGTGCGGCCACGGCGGCGATGAGGACCGGGATCCAGGTCCAGCCGTTGCCGTAGGCGAACTGCGTCCACAGCAGGAAGGCCGCGGCGACGACGAGCGTCGGAATGGCCAGTGTCTTCGCGTATTTCATCGCGTCCTGTTGCAGCACACCACTGGTCTTGAGGCCGAGGAAGACCGCACCGTGGGTGAGGAAGGCCAGCAGCGTGGTGGCCCCACCGAGCAGGGCGTACGGGTTGAGGAGATTGAAGAATCCTCCGGTGTACTGCGCGTCGGCGTCGATCGGCAGACCGCGGATCACGTTGGCGAAGGCCACACCCCACAGGAGCGCGGGAATCCAGGAACCCAGACCGATGCCGACGTCGCACCAGGTGCGCCACTTGGGGTCGTTGATCTTGCCGCGCCACTCGATGGCGACGACGCGGGTGATCAACCCGATCAGGATCAGGAACAGCGGGAGGTAGAACGCGGTGAACATCGTTGCATACCAACCACCGAACGCCGCGAACAAGGCGCCGCCGGCAGTGAGCAGCCACACCTCGTTGCCGTCCCACACGGGACCGATGGTGTTGAGCAGGGCGCGTCGACGCTTGTCCGGGTCGGCGATGTCGGACTCGGGCGACACCTTGTCGTCGCCGCCGGTGTGGCTCGACCCGAGGAAGGGCATGAGCATGCCGACGCCGAAGTCGAATCCCTCGAGGACGAAGTACCCGATGAACAGGACCGCGACGAGGATGAACCAGAGGTTTTCCAGAGACATCTACGTCACCCTTTCAGTACGCGAACGAGAGTTGTTTGGGTTCATCGGAATCGGCGTCGTCGGTCTCGACCTCCGGTGCGACGTTGTCGTGCGCGCCCGGCCCCTCGATGGCGTAGCGGCGTTGCAGCAGGAACCACACCACACCGAGTCCGCCGTAAATGAGGGTGAAACCGATCATGGTGACCCACAGGATCGGTGGCGTGTGATTGGAGACGCCGTCCTGCACGAGCATGCTGATGCGGGTGGGATCGAGATCGTCGACCCAGTTGGGGGCGACCACCCACGGCTGACGACCCATCTCGGTGAAGATCCAGCCGGAGGCATTGGCCAGGAACGGCGTCGGGATCAACCAGAGCGCGAGTATGCCGAACCGTCTGGATTCGACCACCCGCTTTTTCCGCGTGAACCACAGCCCGCCCAGTGCGATGATGACCGATCCGAGCGCCCAGGTGATCATCGCGCGGAAGGCCCAGTAGGTGACGAACAGGTTCGGCGCGAAGTTCTGCCCCGGCATGTTCATCTTCTGCTGGTACTCCTGCTGGAGCTGATTGACGCCCTCGACCTCACTGGTGAAGCTGTGATCGGCCAGGAACGACAACATCTTCGGGATCTCGATGAGGTGATCGATGGAGCTGCAGTTGTTCTGCCGTCCCACGGCCAGCACGGAGAACCCGGCACCGTCCTCGGTGTTGCACAACGATTCCGCCGCGGCCATCTTCATCGGTTGCTGCTTGAACATGATCTGCGCCTGCAGATCTCCGGTGACGAAGAGCAGCAGACCCGACACGATCGTCACCCATAGCGCGAACCGGGTCACCGGCCGCCACAGGTCGCGGGCGTCACGCTCGAGATCCTCCGGCGTCGCGTCGATCTGACTGGGCGAGGTGGTCTTGGGCATCCCCGAGGTGTCACCGGTCTCGATGGCGTGGCGAAGCTTCTTGGCGCGCCACATGTTCCGGCTCATCCACCAGATACCGATGCCCGCGACGAAGGTGCCCGCGGTGAGCCAGGCACCGGTGATCACGTGTGGGAACGCGACCAGCGTCGTGTTGTTGGTGATGACCGCCCAGAAGTTGTTCATCGCCGGACGCTCGCGCGCCTCATCCCACGCCACCCCGACCGGGTGCTGCATGAACGAGTTGGCGGCGATGATGAAGTACGCCGATGCGGTCACACCGACCGCGGCCAGCCAGATGGTGGCCAGATGCACCCGCCGCGGCAGGCGCGACCAGCCGAAGATCCACAGGCCCAGGAACGTCGACTCCAGGAAGAAGGCGATCAAACCCTCGAGGGCCAGCGGCGCTCCGAAGACGTCGGCGACGAATCGGCTGTATTCGCTCCAGTTCATGCCGAACTGGAACTCCTGCACGATGCCGGTCGCCACACCCAGTGCGAAGTTGATCAGGAACAGCTTGCCGAAGAACTTTGTGGCCCGTAGCCACTGTTCGTTCCCGGTCTTGTGCCACACCGTCTGCATGATCGCGACCATCGGCGCGAGGCCGATGGTCAGCGGAACGAAGATGAAGTGGTAGACGGTGGTGATACCGAATTGCCACCGGGACAAATCCAGAGCGTTCAACGTCGCCTCGAATCGCGTAGCCGCGCTCGGGCTGCGAGACACGGACTGGAACGAAAGCCGAGTACTACCGGTAGTAGTACTCGTGGTTGTGACGCTACGCCTGGCCACACCCGTCGACAACCGACCAAGGTCCCGTCACCGAACATTCAGTTGTGGGCTGGGTCTCGTTTATGTTAGGGATCACCGGCCGCGAACGTTGCGAAATGTCCGATCCCGTGAATCAACCCTATTCTCGATCAACCGAAATCGCTCGGTCGACCAGATCGACGAATTTCTTCGCGTCCTCCGGCACCGACAGCGGGTGCCCGTTGAGTGTGGTGACCCGGGCGGCGAGGGTCACACTGCTGATCAGCCAGACCGAATCGGCCTCGATGAGGTCCGCCGGGCGGAGGACCCGGGTCTCGGTGCGCCAGCCCTCCTCGGCCGCGAGCGCGAACGTCGCGACCTGCGTGGTTCCCGGCAGGATGCCGATCTCGGCCGGCGGGGTGACCAGTGTCTCTCCGATCACCGCGACGACCGTCGACCGAGGACCCTCGAGGACCGCACCCTCGCTGCTGACGTAGATGACGTCGTCGTAGCCGAGTTCGGCTGCGTGCCGCAGCGCCCCCATGTTGGTGGCGTAGCTGAGGGTCTTGGCCCCCAGGAGTTGCCACGGCGCCGTCGCGGCCAGATCGATCGAATACCCGCGTTCGAGGGTGATCACCGAGACACCGTGCTCGCGCACCGCGGTCGCGCGTTCGGCGACCGGACCGACGGTCAGATACGCCGTCGGCTCCGGCTTGGGCCCGGCGCTCTCCCGCCCCCGCGAATACACCAGGCGCACAACCCCCTCGGTGCCCGAACCGCGACGCTCCGACCAGGTCCGGGCGGCCACGTCGATCGCAGTGCGCCACGCGTCGACGTCGGGCTCCGGCAGATCGAGCATGGCCGCGCTGCGGGCCAGCCGCTGCAGATGCAGTCCGACGGCGCGGGCGCGGCCGCCACGGATCAGCAGGGTCTCGAAGATCCCGTCCCCGCGCACGGCGGCGAGGTCATCGGCGTAGAGGAACGGGGCGTCGGGATCAAGGACCGTTCCGTCGAGGGCAACCAGAAGCGACTGCGACATGCCGAACAGCTTAGGGCGCGGGGCCGCGCAGCCGAGGACGACGGTCGGCGCACCGTCGGCGGGTAGACTCGACGCGTGACCCGCTCACCCATCCTGACCAGGTATTCCGGCGACGGCGCAGTGGGCGCACCCGATGATTCATCGTCGGTCGCCTGGCATTACGGCGACCCGCTCGGCGAACAGCGCGCGGCCATCAGCGGGGCGATCATCGTCGACCGCAGCGACCGCACGGTCATCGAACTGCCCGGCCCGGAACGCCTGACGTGGCTCAACACCATCTGTTCTCAGCGTCTCGACGATCTCGGCGACCGGCGATCCGCCGAAGCACTGTCGCTCGACGCCAACGGACGCGTCGAGGACCACTTCGTCATCACCGACGTCGACGAGGTGACCTGGATCGACACCGAACCCGCACGCGGTGAGGCCCTGCTGACGTTCCTCACCCGGATGGTGTTCTGGGCCAAGGTCTCCCCCGCGGCCCGCCCCGACATGAAAGTGCTGACCCTCATCGGTCCCGGCGCGTTCACCGGCCCGATCGCCGAGCTTCTCGAGATCGACCCGGATGCGGCGCCGTATCAGGTGGGCGATCTGCCCGAGTCCCATCACGAGGACGAACCACTCGGCTTCTGGCGGATCATGCCACCGCTGTCCGAAGGGCCGCATTCGACCACGATGCTGCCCGTCGTCGATCTCGTCGTGCCGGAATTCCTGCTGCCGACATGGTGGGACGAACTCGTCGAGGCGGGCGCACGGATGGCCGGGAGCTGGGCGTACGACGCGCTGCGCGTCGCCGGGGCCCGCCCCCGGCTCGGCGTCGACACCGACGACCGCACCATCCCCCATGAGACCGGCTGGATCGGCGGCCCCGAGCAGGCGGGAGCGGTGCACCTGGACAAGGGCTGCTACCGCGGGCAGGAGACGGTGGCCCGGGTGCACAACCTCGGCAAGTCACCGCGGCAACTGGTGCTGCTGCATCTGGACGGCAGCTCGGATCATCGGCCCTCACCTGGCGAGGCGATCACCGCGGGCGGTCGGACCGTCGGGCGTCTCGGTACCGTCGTCGACCACTTCGATCTGGGTCCCATCGCCCTGGGATTGGTCAAACGGAGCATCGGCGCCAACGTCGATCTCACCGTGGGCGATGAGAACCCCGTCGCGGCACGCATCGATCCGGATTCGATCGCCTCCGACGATCACGTTCAGGCCGGTCGCGCGGCCGTGGACCGGCTCCGCGGCCGGGCGTGACCGGCGGCCGGGGGTGACGGGCATGAGTGATCACGGCGTCGTGCTGGCGGTGTGTTCCGTGGTGGCCGACATCGATCTCGGCAAGGCCGGCGTCAGCGCCATCGACAAGCGACCCCAGCAGGGCCGGATCGTCGTCGGCGAACTGGGCCTGACCACCGACCACGTCTGCGACCGCAAACATCACGGCGGGCTGGATCAGGCTGTGTACGCCTACGACGATGCCGAGGCCGCCCGGTGGGCCGACGAACTCGACCGTGATCTGCCTTACGGCTGGTTCGGGGAGAACCTGCGCACCACCGGCATCGCGGTGACCGACGCGATCGTCGGCGAACGCTGGGCGATCGGCGACGACGACGTCGTCCTGGAGACCACGATCCCCCGGATCCCGTGCCGCACCTTCGCCGCATGGGCCGAGGAGGACCGGTGGGTCAAACGCTTCATGCAACGCGGCGACAGCGGCTCCTACCTGCGGGTTGTCCACCGCGGGACCATCGGCGCGGGCGATGCCGTCACCGTCGTGCATCGACCGGACCACGGTGTGCGGGTGCGCGACCTGCTGACCGGCACCGACGCCGACGCACTGGAACGTCTCCTCGCCCAACCGGACCTGGCCCCCAAGGTCGCGCGGGAGGCCTCGCGGCACCTCGCCCGGTCCTGACGAGGGTGCCGAACCGCTGCTCGGCGTGGCGTGACCGGGGCAGTCCGCGTAATCGGAGAACGCGCGCTAAACTGGTCCCCACGACATACTCAACTACCTAGAGAACGGGGCCGCCACACGTTTGGCCGCCCCGTCATTGTGCGAGGGGGTCCCATATGGGCCGCGGCCGGGCTAAAGCAAAGCAGACGAAAGTTGCTCGTCAGCTGAAGTACTCCACTCCGAACACCGACTTCGAGAGCTTGCAGCGCGAGCTCTCGGGGACAACGGCGGACTCACCAGACCGCCCGGATCCGGTGGACGAGTGGGCCGAAGAAGACGAGTGGCGCCGCGCCTGAGCGCGCGGATTCCTCCTTCGTAGTTCTTATCTGACGTCACTGCCCAGACGTCGACTCGGTGACGTCCACCAGCCACCGATCTCACGAACCCCACCGTCGGGACCTTCTCCAGGAGAATTCCGGCGGTGGGTTTCGTTGTGCCTCGGCCCCGTCGAGTGGGCGCCCTTTCCCGTTGACTGGGCGCACATCTCCATCGAGTGGGGGCGATATCGCGTCGAGTGGGCGCACTGCGTGTCACGGTGTCAGAACCGCGGGTGATCTCCCCGAAGCGTCGCAGCGCCGTGCGAGTCAGAGCTGCGCTTGATCGTGCCGAGCACCCAGTTGTCGACGTGCCGTGCGGTCAGGACCGCCTGCGCGCGATCGGTGTCCTCCGGAGCCACCACGGCGACCATGCCGACGCCCATGTTGAAGGTGCGTTCCATCTCCAACTGCTCGACCCGACCGCGCTGGGCGATCATCGCGAAAATCGGTGCGGGACTCCAGGTATTGCGCTCGAGTTCGGCGACCAGACCCGCCGGGATGACGCGCGCCAGGTTCTCGGCGAGGCCACCGCCGGTGATGTGGGCGAAGGTGCGCACGTCGGCCTCGGCGGCCAGCGCGAGGCAATCGCGGGCATAGATGCGGGTGGGTTCGAGCAGTTCCTCACCGAGCGTGCGACCGAACTCCTCGACGTGCCCACCGAGATCCATGTGGCCGTAGTCCAGCAGGACCTTACGGGCCAGTGAATAGCCGTTGGAATGCAAGCCGGACGACCCCATCGCGATCACCACGTCACCGGCGCGGACCTTGTCCGGGGAGAGCACCTGATCGGCCTCGACGACGCCGACCGCGGTGGCCGACAGATCGTAATGGTCATCACGCATCAGCCCGGGATGTTCGGCCGTCTCACCACCGAGCAACGCACATCCGGCGATCACGCAACCATCGGCGATGCCGCCCACGATCTCGGCGACGGTCTCGGGGACGACCTTGCCGATGGCGATGTAATCCTGCAGGAACAGCGGTTCGGCACCACAGACGACGAGGTCGTCGACGCACATGGCGACGAGATCCTGACCGACGGTGTCATGTTTGCCGACGGCCTGTGCCACAGCGAGTTTGGTGCCGACGCCATCGCTGGCAGCGGCGAGAACCGGCTCGCGGTAGTTGCCCTTGAGCGCGAAGAGTCCGGAAAAACCGCCGAGGCCACCGAGGACCTCGGGCCGGGTCGCACGCTTGGCGTGCGACCCGATCAGTTCGACGGCCCGTTCACCGGCGTCGATGTCGACCCCGGCCGCCGCGTAGGACAGTCCCTCGGAAGAGTTCGTATTCTCGGCAGCCGAATCAGCGTCACTCACGGATGACACGGTACCCGAGCACCTCAGGGTCGCATCACGGCACTGACGTTGTCATTGGACGCGACCAGCGGATCCGTCCTGACATCGCCGGCGGCGTTGGCGAGCATCTGCTCGAGGACCGCCTTGCCCATCGAGGTCTCCTTGGGCAGTTCGATCGGATAGTTCCCGTCGAAGCAGGCCGCACACAGCGCAGACGCCGGTTGATGAGTGGCCGCGATCATCTCGTCGGTGCTGATGTACCCCAGCGAATCCGCGCCGATCGCCTGCCGCACGCCGTCGACCATGTGCTCCTCGGACTCCATGCCGTTGGCGATGAGTTCGGCCGGCGACGCGAAGTCGATGCCGTAGAAGCAGGGCCAGCGCACCGGACTCGACGCGATCCGGACGTGCACCTCGGCGGCACCGGCTTCACGCAGCATCCGGATCAGTGCTCGCTGAGTGTTACCACGAACAATCGAATCATCCACGACGACAAGCTTCTTGCCGCGGATGACCTCTTTGAGCGGGTTCAGCTTGAGTCGGATACCCAGTTGGCGAATCGTTTGCGACGGCTGGATGAAGGTGCGCCCGACGTAGGCGTTCTTCATCAGGCCCTGACCGTAGGGAATGCCCGATTCCTGCGCGAACCCGACGGCGGCCGGGGTGCCCGACTCGGGCACCGGGATCACCAGATCGCCCTCGGCCGGATGCTCACGCGCCAGCCGGCGCCCGATGTCGACGCGCGCGGAGTGCACGGACCGGCCGTGGATGACGCTGTCGGGGCGGGCGAGGTAGACGTATTCGAAGACACAGCCGCGCGGCGTCGCATCGGCGAATCGGGTGCTGCGCACCCCGTCGGCGTCGATGGCGAGGAGTTCACCGGGTTCGATGTCGCGGACGAAGGAGGCGCCGACGATGTCGAGGGCCGCGGTTTCCGACGCGACGACCCACCCGCGGTCGAGGCGGCCGAGTGACAGTGGCCGCACACCGTGCGGGTCACGCGCCGCGTACAGCGTGTGCTCGTCCATGAAGGTGAGGCAGAACGCACCGCGCAGCGTCGGCAGCAGTTCCATCGCCGCCTGCTCGAGGCTGCTGTCGGCGGCGCCGTGGGCCAGCAGTGCTCCGACGATGTCGGAGTCGGAGGTGGCCGCGGTGCTCTTGATGCCCAGTTCGCGGGCCCGGCTGGCGAGCTCGGCGGTGTTCACCAGGTTGCCGTTGTGGCCCAGCGCCACACCGGTTCCGGCGTCGGTGGTGCGGAAGATGGGCTGTGAGTTCTCCCACGTCGTCGATCCGGTGGTCGAGTACCGGCAGTGGCCGATCGCGACGTGGCCGACCATCGAGCCCAGCGTCTGCTCGTCGAAGACCTGACTGACCAGGCCGAGGTCTTTGAAGACCAGCACCTGCGAGCCGTCGCCGACGGCGATACCGGCGGCTTCCTGACCTCGGTGCTGAAGCGCGTAGAGCCCGTAGTAGGAAAGCTTGGCGACGTCCTCACCGGGAGCCCAGACACCGAAAACGCCGCACTCCTCGCGCGGCTCGTTCTCCGGTTCGTCGACCGGTGCACCCGCTGCGCAGGCGTGCGGCGTGGGCGCCAGCAGACTTCTGCCGGCTTTGGACTGCTCGGTCATCGACGAACTCCCTGGGGCTGGGCGGGTCTACTCATCGGTCGGCATGCTCGCGTCACGATGGAAGACCACTGGACGATCCAACGCGACATCGGGCTGGGAGACCTTGTCGAGTCTACCGGCCGGTAGACCCCGATTTCCAACCGTGCAGCGTCGCGTCGCCCGGCAGTATTCCCGGCTCAGATACTCCCGGCTCCGATGCTCCCGGCTCCGATGCTCGGGGTGCGATGCCTCACAACCTCACCGCCGCCGATTTGCTCGACCACCGACAGCCCGGCCACGGGGGCGAACTGATCGAGGGCTCGGCGCAGGCGGTCAAGTGAGAATGCCGAATCCCGAATCCGTACCCGATACGGCAGGTCGATGAGCACCTCGTCGGCCCGGATCGGCATCGGTCCCGTCGTGAGCACCGCACCGGGATGCAGACGCAACCCGATCTCCACCACGTCCGATCGCTCATCCCGGGTGTAGACGACGGCCGCGACCGCCGACCACCCCACGGTGTGCCAGCGCATCGTGATCGCCTTGTCCGTCATCGCGAACAGCGTGCACATGTTGAGGGAGATCCAGATCCCGGCCATCACCGGGAGGGCGAGTACGGTGCCGGTGGCCCGCAGCGAGTCCGACTCCAGCGGGCCGACCGCCATCAGCACCGCATACAGCAACAGATAAACCGTAACCGCGGCCCCCACCAGCCAGATCGCTTTGCTCGGCAAGGCGACGCGATAACGCACCCGCGACATCGCCGCACGGGCGACGACCGCGAGCAGACCACAGACGACCACCAGGACGACCAGGGCCAGCTGCGCCACCGGGGAGTTCGTTTTCGGATCCGCCACGAACAGGGCGGCGATGAGCGCCCAGATCCCGGTGAACATCGCGCAGAACAATGCGACCTTGGCCCATCGTTGAGCTGCGACGTGGGCGGGCCGTCGAGCTGCGGGGGTCGTCACTCCTATCTGGCGCTGCTGGTACGACATCTCGTGACTGTGACACGTCCTCGCGTCGGAGTTCACATCCCGGTCATTCGGCCGACTGCGCGGCGGGTCACGGCTGCATCGGGATCAGCGGCAGCCACCCGGCCACCTCGGCGGCCCGACTTCCCGACGCACTCACCGCACCGGAGTCGACGAGGTCGTCGAAGGCGGCGTCACCGATCACCAGCATCAGCCACGATCGCGGATCGGTCTCGACGACGTTGGGTGGGGTGCCGCGGGTGTGCCGGGGTCCGGCGATGCATTGCACCGCGACGAACGGCGGCACCCGGACCTCGACGGAGTTTCCCGGTGCGATGTCCTCCAGTGTCCGCGCGGTGAGCCGGACGGCTGCGGCGAGATCGGCGCGCGCCGGGGTGGGCAGCGTCGTGTCGCGCAGCCACGGCGTCACGGCCACCACCGCGGCTCGCGCCGCGACGGGATCGATGGGTTTACGAGCGGGCACGCCTGACATGATGCCCCCTGCGCGTGGCGACGCCCGATTCCTCCCCGTCACGCCGCTCGCTCCGGCAGGATATTTGCCATGGGGACCGACGTCACAGCCCAACATTTCACCGGCGCGGATCGCGTGCGTTTCCGACGGCAGGTCAGCCGCGGGACCGAGGCGATCGCGCGCATGCTGTCCGACGGTCTGTTCACCGACCACGGGCAGCCGCCGGAGCCGCTGCTGGGCATGGAGGTGGAACTCAATCTCGTCGACGACGAGATGAATCCGGCGATGGCCAATGCGGAGGTGCTCGACGCCATCGCCGACGAGGACTATCAAACCGAACTCGGCCAGTTCAACATCGAGATCAACGTCTCCCCACGGCCGTTCACCCACGATGACACGCTGTCGTTGGAGCAGGGTCTGCGTAGTTCTCTCAATCGCGCCGAACAACGGGCGGCGCAGGTCGCCAGCCATCTGGTGATGGTCGGCATGCTGCCCACTTTGCACACCGAACACTTTGCCCACCAATGGATTTCGGCGAACCCGCGATATGACCTGCTGAATCAGCAGATCTTCGCCGCCCGCGGCGAGGACATCGAACTCGACATCACCGGCATCCCCGTCGCCGATCATCGCAGCAGCGAACGCCTGCACCTGACCACCGATTCGATCCTGCCGGAGGCGGCGTGTACCTCGCTGCAGCTCCACTTGCGGGTCGCGCCAGAGGATTTCGCCGCCCACTGGAACGCCGCGCAGGCGGTCGCCGGGGTCCAGGTCGCACTCGCGGGCAACTCGCCGTTCCTCGCCGGCACCGCGCTGTGGCACGAGAGCCGCATCCCGGTCTTCGAGCAGGCCACCGACACCCGGCCGTTGGAGCTGAAGAATCAAGGGGTCCGCCCGCGGGTCTGGTTCGGCGAGCGCTGGATCAACACGATCTTCGACCTGTTCGAGGAGAACACCCGCTATTTCCCGGCGCTGCTGCCGGTCTCCACCGATGTCGACCCGCTCGCCGAACTCGACGCAGGCCGCATTCCCACGCTCGACGAACTGCGGCTGCACAACGGCACCGTCTACCGCTGGAACCGTCCCGTCTACGACGTCGTCGACGGTCAGGCGCATCTGCGCGTCGAGAACCGGGTGCTGCCGGCAGGCCCGACCGTCGTCGACACCATGGCGAATGCGGCGTTCTATTACGGCGTGGTGCGTGGCCTCGTCGAGGCCGACCGGCCGTTGTGGTCACAGATGTCGTTCAACGCGGCAGCGGAGAATCTGCATTCGGGCGCGCGTGCCGGACTCGACTCCCAGATCTATTGGCCTGACGTGGGATGGGTTCGGCCCGACGAGTTGACGCTGCGCAGGCTCCTCCCCCTCGCCGACGACGGGTTACGTGCGTTCGGCGTCTCCGGTCGCGCGCGCAACCGCTACCTGTCGGTGATCGAGGGCCGGTGCCTCACCGGCCGGACCGGTTCGGTGTGGCAGCGGCGCGCGGTGGCCGCACGCGAGGATGCCGGCGACAGTCGCTTCGACGCGTTACGCGGAATGCTGCGTGACTATGTCGCGCTCATGCACGAGGGCGAACCGGTGCATTCGTGGTCTGACTGATCACCGCATCGTTCGCGTTGGCGGGTCGCACCCGGTGACGGCCGTGCCCCTGCGCCACCACCCGGCGCTCGACGTGCATCGACGCGGCGGTGTAGACACGGCGACCGTCTCGATGACTCACCCAGGCGCTCAACGCAATCGGAGTATCGAGCGGCACCGGACGAATGTAGTCGACGTCGATTCCGCAGTGCTCGACGACCAGCCCGAGTGGCAGCAGCGCGGCGGTCACGAGTTCGTCGAGCAGGGACAGGACAGCACCGGCCGACGCGAACCCGCCGGACACCGCGGGAAAGTCGTGGAGCGCAACCCGGCCCCGCAGGCCGCCGCACACCCGGTCCATCGCAATGCCCGATGCCGTCCGGACGACCGGTTGCGTAGCGCCCGGCAGCACGTCACCACGATGACGGTTCCCCGGAACCACCGGACACCGGAAATCGACGGTCTGCGCGGCCCCTTCTCGCGCCGGCTGGTCGAGCACGCGGTCGATCATGCACTCACCACCTCCAGGGAATAGCGGCGCCACCGAGAATACGATGATCGCATTCCGTGCATTGGCGAAATAGCTATTTCCGTCGGTCGAAATCGCATCGCGAAATCGGATTCCGGAAATCCCCCGAGAATCCCGACCGTGTCATGTCAGGGCCTCAGACGCCCGGTACCGCCGTCAGCCACACCGATTCGGTGCGCCAGCACACGAAGGCCAGGAGCGCCAGGACCACCGCCCGCACCAGCGACGCACTCCGCGGTCCGAGATGCCCGGTGGCCGGCACCGCCACCGCGGCCGGCCCGACCGCGGTGGCGGCATATCCCGCGAACACCCCTGGACGCGCGGGCAACTGATTTCCGGTGAGCCACACAAATACTCCGCCGGCGATCCACGCCGTGACGGCCGCCGCGACGATGGCGGTGGCCGTGGGACGCCACCGCAGCTGCGCAACGCCGGTGACGCCGAGGACCGACGCGACGGCGGCCAGTGCGCACGCGGCCGTGATCATCAGCGCCACCGAGGGATTCATTGCTGCGGGATCACCGCTGCGACGCCGGCCGGTTCGGTGGCGGATTCGGCACCCGGGGCAGCCGAGGTCTCCGGGTGATCGGTGCCCGCCGACCTGCGCGCGCGGGCGGCCCGCCGTCGACGACGGTTGGTGCGGTTACGGATCTGCCAGGTACTCAGGCCGGTCAGCAGCAACAGCAGCGGGGTTAGTCCGAAGCCGAACCAGAGTGCGCGCCACCATCCGTTGACCGCTTGCCCGTAATGCAGCATGGGTTGCGCCCACTGGTCGGCGATCCGGTTGGACAGACTCCGGGGCGCTCCGGAGAACTTCTTGATGATGGTCGGGTCGTGCCCGTCGATGCCGAGTTCGCGGTTGCCGTGGTACGTGGCGTTGGCGACCCACAGATCGGTGTCACCCGCGAGGACGTCGATGGAGTAGTACTCGGCACCGTCGGAGGGCATTCCCACCCATGTCGCATGCGATCCCGGATAGTGGGCCTGGGCGGCGGCGATCGCGGTGTCGAGCGAGATGAGTGGGCCGGTGGCCTCCGAGGTCGGCATGTCGTAGGCGTCGTCGGCCGGTGCCACCCCACCGGTCGCCGAGTACCAGACCTGGCCGACGCCGGGGATCTCAAAGTTCATGCCGGTGAGTCCCCAGATCAGCAGAGGGATGGCGGCGACGATACCAATCAGATTGTGCAGATCCGTGTCGCGGGCGAACCGGCCCTTCCCGACTCGGACACGGAATCCGTTGCGCCACTTGCGTAGTCCGGGAAACCAGATGACGATGCCGGAGATCGCGAGGAACACCAGCAAGAGACCCATGGCGCCCAGGATCACCGCACCCCAGGTCATGTCGGCGGTGAACCAGCCCCAATCGGCGATCACCGACGGCTGGGCGAGCCACGCGACGTACCCGGGATATTCCTCGCAGGTCAGACCGCAGTCGTGGAGATTGACCATGAATCCCCAGAAGCCGCCATCGATGTCGCCGTGCCCGTTGACCTTTCCGGTGCCGGCGTCGACGAACCAGGTACCCGCACTCGCGTCGTCACTGGTCAGGAAGTACACGCCGTCCTTGGACGAGATGTAGGCGGCGGCGAAATCCGGGTCGGCGGCGTGCACGGCCGCGATCGCCTCGGTGAAACCCACCTCGTGACCGGTATCGGTGGTGGCGAACAGTTCCGAGTTGGCAGCGCGGACCAGTTCGGGCTGGTACACCAGGATGGCACCGCTCGTACACACAATCACCAGCAGCAATCCCAGCACGATCGACGTCCACCGGTGCGTCACGATCAAGGCGCGGCGCACGGGCTTTCGCTTCACTCGACGCCGCACACGCTGCCGACGATTGGTCACTGCGGGCGACTCGACTAGCTGCTCCGCGGCCATGGCGCCTGAGGCTAGCATAACCAAACCACGGAGGCGACAGGCTTCGGTTATGTCCGATTAGACCGAAATACGTTGTCGAACAGGAGAATAGTGCTCCCCCACCTCACCTACCGGCGGGCGCCGAGGTGCGCGCCACCAGGCCGGCACCGGTGATCAATGGCAGATCGAGTGCGGTGACCAACCCGGGCTCGGCATCCACCACCGCCGCGACCGCATTGACCAGTCGCTGTGCGGTGACGATCATCCCGGAGACGTTGTGATCGCCGAACTCACCGTGATGGGTGAACTCGACCTCCATCGCGGGTTCGCCCGCGATCAGAATGCGGTACGCCCCATCGCCTTTGGCCGGGGTCGGCCAGTCCTGACACTGATCGGGATGGGTGCGGGTGTAGTGCTCGAGAACGATGCGGTCGATCCCATCGACCTGACCAATGACCTCGAAATGCAGTGCAGCCATGGATCCTTCGGGAATCTCTACCGACACCGTCGAGTAGTCGCGGTCGGCGGCAACGCGTTCGACGCGCTCGACGAGCGGTTCGTCGAGGTGCACGCCCAGACCGGCGGCGAGTTGTCGTACGACACTTCCCCAGGCCATCGACAGCACCCCGGGTGCCAGCAGCAGCGGGGTGGAGTCCATCGGCTGCCCGAAGCCGAAGATGTCGCGCATCACCACCGGCTGGTAGTACGTCGAGTAGTCGGCGATCTCCAGACACCGGACCTCGTCGATCCGCTGCGACAGACTCGTCATCGCCAGCGGCAGAGCATCATTGGCGAATCCGGGGTCGATGCCGTTCACGTGCAGGCTGGCGCCACCGGCCCGCGCTGCGGACTCGATGTTCTCGACCATCTCGGGCGGGAGTATGCCGTGCGGGAATTGCAGGACCACCGGACCCGACGAGACGACGTTGATGCCGGCGCGGACGAACTCGGTGAGGTCCCCGATCGCCTCGACCACCCGGTCGTCGGTCATGGAGGTGTGCACTATCGCGTCGGGTTGCAACGCGAGCAACGCGGCCCGGTCGTCGGTGGCGATCACGCCGAGCTCACGGCCGAGACCGGCGAGTTCACCGGCGTCACGACCCACCTTCGCCGGATCGGACACCCACACCCCCACCAACTCGAGGTCCGGATGCGCGTCGATGCCCGCGATCGCATGCCGTCCCACAGTTCCCGTCGACCACTCCACCACTCGCAATGTCATGACGGTAAACTAGAACACGTTTCAGTTCTGTGGCGTGCTTTTCGACGAGTCGGCGCGCGTAGAGTACTCAAGCGATGACCGCGTCAGCACCCATCGCCCTGCGCCGAGACGGCCACACCACCCGCCTGAAATGGCATCGTGCGCGCCGGCGGGCCAGTGATCCGCCCTTCACCGCGCGGCGGATCGTCGAGGGGATGCGGGCCGGGGCGAGCGTGGAGATCGACCTGGTGCTGAACGCGGACCGCGGCTGCACCGTCCTGCACGACCGCTTCTTGAACACCGCCACCACCGGAAGCGGCGCCATCGCCGAAACCCCCGCGACCACCCTGCGCACTCTCTGCCTCCGCGACAACGATGCGCAGATCCTCGAGGACCAGCGTGTTCTGCTGCTCGAGGACCTTGCCGGGCTGCTCACCGACATTCATCCCGATGCGATGCTGCAGTTGGACTTCAAGGAGTCCGCGGCCGATCTCGATGACGTCGCCGTCCGGGCATTCGCGGCGGCCGTCACGCCGTTCGCCGACAACGCACTGCTGTCGTGTGGCGACGCCAAGGCCGTGCGCGTTCTCACCGACGCGGTCCCCGCACTACACGTCGGCTACGACCCGTGCCACCACGGCGCGGTCGACCGCGTCCTGCGGTGGCGCACCTATCGACGGTTCGTCGACGCCGCGATCGAGGCGTCACCCCGCGCGGAGGTGATCTACCTCGATCGCCGACTCGTCTTCACCTGTGCGGACCGGGGATTCGACCTGATCGCCGCGTTCCACGCCCGCGACCGCGAGATCGACGTGTACACCTTCGGCCGAGCCGACGATCCCGACATCGACCGGGCCATCGAGTTACGCGCGGATCAGATCACCACCGATGACGCCGACGGCGTCATCGCGGCGCGGCGTTGAGCCACTTCGTCGTCGGCGGGATCAGCGCGAGCACGATGGTGACGATCGGGAAGATCAGAATGAAGAGCCCGACGATGCCCGCTCCCGCCGCATAGCCGGCACCGTAGGCACCCCCGGCACCGATCCCGGCGCCCACGGTGACGATGACGTTGAGGATCTGGAACGCGACCACAAGTCCCGCGCCGATCACCACCAGCAACCGCCCGATCTTCTTCTGACGCAGGAGCAGGACGCCGCCGGTGAGCAGCAATGCCAGCACGGCGAGGTAGATGATGATGCCGATCGCCAACAACACAATGGTGGCATCCGTTTGGTAGTAGTCATCGGAGGCAAATACCCCGATGACAGTGACGAGTGACACCAGCATGTGCAGCGCGCCCAAGAACGCCAGCACCGACGCCGCGATTGCCGTTCCGCGGGACACCGGCTGGACGTAGGGATCACCGAACGGATTCTGCGGATACGCACCCGGGTAGGCCGCCGGCTGCTGCTGTCCCCACGCCGGTTGTTGACCGTACCCGGGCTGGCCGTAGGCGGGCTGGCCGTAGGCAGGTTGCTGACCATAGGGCGAGGCCGGCGGCTGCTGGCCGTATGCGCCCGGCGCGGGTGGTTGCTGCCCGTATCCCGGATACGACTGGGCACCCGGATAGGACTGGGCGCCCGGCTGACCGTAGGTGGTCGGCTGATCCCAGGGTGATTGCGCTCCCGAATCGCTTCCGGACGGAGGTGTTGTCATCTGTTGTGCCTCTCAGCGATGTCGTCAGGACTGTAACCATCACGACAGTGCAGCCCCGGTTCATGTCGTCTCATCGAATCACACGGACCGGCCAGCGTCACACCCCGCGCAACGACCGCACGTCGACGTAAGCCCACCAGCTTCCCGCGCACTCGTTTACTCCCCGCGTAACGATATCGGTACGCGGGAAGTAAATGAGTGCGCGCGAAGGCGAGGTCGTCAGCCGAACAGCCCCGGCAGCGTGCCCTCGTAGACCTGGCGCAGTTCATCGAGCGTGACCTCGAAGTGGTCCTGCACGCTCACCGCGTCGCTGCCCTGATCGACGACGCCGATGCGGGTCCACGGCATGCCGCGGGCGTCGAGCATCGCCGAGAATCGCGACTCCTCAGTGCGCGGTACGGCGACGACGACACGTCCGGTCGACTCGGAGAACAGCCACACGAACGGATCCGCACCTTCGGGAAGCAGGATGCGGCAACCGGTTTCGCCAGCCAGGGCCGATTCGACGACGGCCTGGATGAGACCGCCCTCGCTGAGATCGTGGGCGGCGGAGATCAGGCCGTCACGGGAAGCCGCGGTGAGAATCGCCGACAACAGCTTCTCGTGGTCGAGATCCACCGACGGCGCGGTTCCGCCGAGGTGATCGTGGGCGACCTGCGCCCAGATCGACCCGTCGAACTCGTCGCGGGTCTCACCGAGCAGGATCAGCGTCTCGCCCGGTTCGGTGCCGAATCCGGTCGGGATGCGGCGGGTGACATCGTCGATGACACCGAGCACGCCGACCACCGGGGTCGGCAGGATCGCGGTGGAACCGGTCTGGTTGTAGAAGCTGACGTTGCCTCCAGTCACCGGGATGCCGAGTTGCGCACAGCCGTCGGCGAGGCCACGGACGGCCTGCTGGAATTGCCACATCACGGCCGGGTCCTCCGGCGATCCGAAGTTGAGGCAGTTGGTGACGGCCTTCGGGCTCGCGCCCGACGCCGACACGTTGCGATAGGCCTCGGCGAGAGCCAGCTGTGCTCCGCGGTATGGGTCGAGGAAGGTGTAGCGACCCGACGCGTCGGTGGCCAACGCGATTCCGCGACCGCTCTTCTCGTCGATGCGGATGACCCCGGAGTCGGCGTTCTCGGCCAGCACGGTGTTGCCGCGGACGTAGCGGTCGTACTGCTCGGTGATGAACTTGCGACTGCACAGCGCCGGCGACGCGAGCATCTGCAGCAGGGTTGCGCGCAGCTCGTCGTCGGTGGACGGCCGGGCCAGCGACGACGTCGACGACGCGGTCACGTCATCCTGCCAGTCCGGGCGGGCGACGGGACGCTCGTACACCGGACCCTCGTGGGCGACGGTGCGCGGCGGCACGTCCACCACGGTGTCGCCGTGCCAGGTGATGACGAGGTTGTCGCCGTCGGTGACCTCACCGATGACGGTGGCGAGCACATCCCACTTGCGGCACACCGCGAGGAAGGCGTCGACGTTCTCCGGCGTGACGACCGCGCACATGCGTTCCTGCGATTCGCTGGAGAGCACCTCGGCGGGGGTCATGCCGACCGCCCGCATCGGCACCTTCTCCAGCTCGATGTGCATGCCGCCGTCACCGGCCGACGCCAATTCTGATGTGGCACAAGACAATCCGGCGCCACCGAGATCCTGGATGCCCACCACCAGTCCGGCATGGTAGAGCTCCAGGCAACATTCGATGAGCACCTTCTCGGTGAACGGGTCACCCACCTGCACACTCGGCAGCTTCTTACGGTTGGGCCCCGATGTACCGTCGTCGTCGAAGGTCTCCGAAGCCAGCACCGACACGCCGCCGATACCGTCGAGGCCGGTACGCGCACCGAACAGGATGATCTTGTTGCCGGTGCCCGACGCGAACGCCAACTGCAGGTCCTCGGTGCGCAGAACGCCCGCGCACAGCGCGTTCACCAAAGGATTGCCCGCATAACTCGCGTCGAAGACGGTCTCGCCGCCGACGTTGGGCAGGCCGAGCGAGTTTCCGTAACCGCCGACACCGCGGACCACGCCGTCGAGGACGCGACGGGTGTCGGGGGCGTCGGCCGGGCCGAAACGTAGCTGATCCATCACCGCGATCGGACGGGCACCCATCGCCATGATGTCGCGGACGATGCCGCCGACACCGGTCGCCGCACCCTGATAGGGCTCGACGTAACTCGGATGGTTGTGCGATTCGACCTTGAAGGTGACCGCCCAGCCGTCGCCGACGTCGACGACGCCCGCGTTCTCACCGATGCCGGCCAGCATCCCGGCCTTCATCTCGTCGGTGGTGGTCTCGCCGAAGTAGCGCAGATGCACCTTCGACGACTTGTAGCTGCAGTGTTCGGACCACATCACCGAGTACATGGCCAGTTCGGCGTCGGTCGGGCGGCGGCCGAGGATCTCGCGGATGCGCTCGTACTCGTCGTCCTTGAGGCCGAGCTCACGGAACGGCTGGGGCAGATCGGGGCTCTCGGAGGCGGTCGAAACGGTGTCCACGGAATGCGGCGCGGCGCCGGTCTGATCACTCACCAGGCCATTCTAGACAGTGCACCAAACCGACGCTGTTCGGCGATGAGTGGTGCTGTTCGCAAAATTCGTCCGGGGTATTCGGTGGAGCGATGGGCGACCGGCGAGGCGGCGGAGTGAGCGATGACAGCGTCATCGTGATCGACGACAACGCAGTCAGTCGTTCATCGCTCCACCGAAGACCCCGACGAAGGTGCGGACAGCACCACTATGCTGTCCCGATACTGCGCGGGCAGGCACGGGTGGGGGGGATCGCATGGTCGACGTCGGCAGGGCACGGCAATTGTTCGAACTCGGCGTTCTGTCGCTGGGCATTCGGGTCGAGGGCACGGAGCCCGTCGACAATCCCGACCAGGCGGCCAAGGCGTTCGCGCGGGCCAGCGAATGGGATCCCCGGATGGCCGACGCGTGGATCGGTCGGCTCGCCTGCACCATCGGCACCCACAGCGACACCGCCGACGAGACACTGCTGGCCATCTACCGCCACCGCGACGCGATCGGCATCGAGCAGCGGCGTCTGGGGCTGCCGCCCGGCACGCTCGTCGGCCGCTGGTACACCGGCATGTTCATCGACTATCCGCTCGTCGACGCCGCCCACGCCGCTTGCGCCTACGCCGCCACCCTGATCCGGGGCCGCGACCTGGCCGGGGCGTCCGACGTCCTCGACGCGATACCCGTCACCGCTCCGATCATCGAGTTCATGCGCGGAGTGCTGCACTTCTCGGCGCAACGCTGGCCGGATGTGCTCTCGGCGGTGTCGGGCGCCGAGCGATGGACCGATGAGTACCTGCGTACCGCCGCCGACTACATGGCCGGAAGCGCCTGCGTCCAACTGGGCATGTTCGGTGAGGGCGCACGCCGCCTCCAGCACGCCATCGAGGGGCCGATCCCCGCGTGCGCGACGCGCGCGCTCTATGCGCTCGGGCTCGCACTGCGGGAGACCGGCCAGGAGGACAAGGGCCGATCGATGTTCGAGCAGGCAGTCGCCCGGGATCCCGGCTTCACCGCCGCGGCCACCGCGATGCGCAATCCCGGCATCCGCGTCACCGTCACCACCGCCGACGAGATCGACGCCCGCAGCGATCGATGGGACCCGGCCTCCGCACAGCAGCCAATCGCGCCCGATGACGAACATGGCGGCACCGGTGAGGATCTCGTGGCCGATGCGCAACGCGAACTCGATGCCCAAATCGGGCTGACCACGGTCAAGGAGCAGGTTGCGAAATTGAAGTCGGCTGCGACACTGGCGAAGGTGCGTGCCGACCGCGGCCTGTCCACCTCCGCCCGCAGCCTGCACCTGGCCTTCACCGGACCTCCGGGCACCGGCAAGACCACCGTTGCCCGGGTGATCGCGAAACTGTACTGCGGACTGGGATTCATCGCCACCGACAAGGTGGTCGAGGCCACCCGTCGCGACCTCGTCGGCGAACATCTCGGCAGCACCGCCATCAAGACGTCGGCGCTCATCGACTCCGCGATGGACGGCGTGTTGTTCATCGACGAGGCGTATACCCTGATCCAGCAAGGACTTTCCGGCGGCGATGCCTTCGGCCGCGAAGCCGTCGACACCCTGCTGGCCCGGATGGAGGACGATCGCGATCGCCTGGTGGTGATCATCGCCGGGTATGACTCCGAGATCGATCGATTCCTCGCCGCCAACGACGGTCTCGCCTCGCGGTTCGGCCGGCGCGTCCGCTTCGATTCCTACACCCCCGCCGAGCTCGCGCAGATCGGCGAGTACCTGGCCGCACGTCGCGACTCGGTCCTCACCCCGGACGCCATGGCCGAGCTCGAACTCGCTTGCACTCCCCTTTATCACGATGTGCAACAAAATCATTCAGGATTCCACCGCGCGACCGACCTGGCCGGTAATGGCCGCTTCATCCGCAATATCATCGAGGCCGCCGAAGAAGAACGTGAGTTTCGCCTGTCCGCGTCGGGCGATCTCGAGAATCTATCCCAAGATGATCTGATGCGTATCGAGACAACGGATCTCCGTGCAGCCATCGCATCAGTTCTCTCGGGTCTGCTACCCACCAGGAGTCACGTGTGAAGCTTGCCCAACGAGTCCCACCGGCGGTGGCCGCGGCGGTCATCATCGTCGCCGGGTTCGCCGCGTGCACCGTCGAGGGTGATCCTGTCGCCGATCCCGACGCCACCGGCATCACCACCACCGAGACGACGACCACCACCGATGATTGGGACGAAACAACGACGGAGACAACATCGTCCAGTTCAGAAGCGCCTATCAGTGACGTACCCGCACCGGCGAACGCGACGACGATGACCTGCCGGGAATTCGTGACACTGGATCGTTCGACACAGGTCGCCGTGCTGCGAGCCAACGGTGCCACCGCCGACCCGTCCCGGCTCGGGGTCGTCGTCGACCTGATGTCGGCAAGCTGTCCGGCATTTCCCGACACGACGATCGCCGACATTCTCGCCGGCAACCTCCCGACGAACTGATCCCCTCCCGCCCGATGTCCCCAGAAGTGGGGGCATGTGCCGACGCCCGCCCGCCCTTACCATCAAACTCGGGTCCGGGGAGGGAACCGATCAAGGGGTGGACGACGCGGTGACGATGTCACGAGGGTGGACCGGTGGGCTTCCTACGATGGTCGGGCCACGAATCATCCCGACCGGATGCGGTCCGTTCGGTGTGGCGATCGGAGCCGACGGCCGTACCGCCTATGTCACCAACCATCGCGACAACACGGTTTCCGTGGTGGACACCACGTCCGGGAGTGTGTCGGCCACCATTCCGGTCGGCACCAATCCCACGCTCATCGCCATCGCCGGCAACTCCGCCTATGTGACCAACACCGGTTCGGGCACCGTCTCCGCCATCGACACCGGAGCAGCGAGGGTCGTCGACACCATCGTGGCCGGCACTCAACCGCATTCGGTGACGGCCAGTCCCGGCGGCGAGGCTGTGGCGGTGAGCACCGATGCCGGCACCGTCATGATCGTCGACACCTCGCGGACGACGAGCATTCACACGATCACCGTCGGCGCCAACCCCCGCGGAATGGCGATCGGTCACGACGGACACGCCTACATCGCCAACGCCGATTCGAACAGCGTCTCGGTGGTCGACATCGTGTCCGGCACCACCGATGACACCATTTCCGTTGGTGCGCACCCGTACTCCGTGGCGATCACACCCGATGGCCGCACCGTCTTGGTCACCAATGCCGACTCTCGTACGGTCTCGGTCATCGACACGCGTCGGCGCGTCGTGGTCGAGACCATCTTCGTCGACGTCGCTCCGTATTTCGTCGCGACCGCACCCGACGGTGCCACGGCCGTCGTCACCGATCCGAGCGCGGACACCGTCACGATCATCGACGTGGAATCGATGCGGGTGGACGATGCCGTGCCTGTCGGTGCCGGACCCACCGGTGTGACCATCGGATCGACGGGCGTCGCGCATGTCACCAACTACTGCGGGAACTCGCTGTCGTTGATCGACCTTGCCACCGGCCCTCGTCACGTCAACCCTGTTGTCCCGGAAGGGTGTCGGTGATCGGCGTGTTCTGACCCGCCGCCACCCACCACCGCCCGTCGCGTTCGGCGAGGACGTACATCGCCATTTCGGAGAACCCGCCGTCGACGGCGTGGCGTCCGATCTGGGCGATCACCACACCGGGGGCGGGCGCGAGCACCTGAGCCACCACGCATCGTGACGACGGGGCGACGCGCGCGGGCATCATCGTCCGATGAATCGTGTTCAGATCCGTGAAGCCTTGCAGCGCCTGACCTTTGGGGGTCCCCCAGAGGATGTCGTCGGCGAACATGGCATCGTAGGTGTCGGCCTCGGCGTCATCGAGTCCGCGCTGCAGATGGTCGAGCAAGGCGTCGACCGCGTCGTCGATACCCGCCTGCCGGTGATGCAGCGCCGGTCGTGTCAGAGAATTGTGCGATGAGGTCATGAATCCCGACGGTAGAACCTCAACCGCGCTTGAGGTCAAGGCGGCAGCGATGGACTCGGGACAGGTATGCCCCTCAAAGAGGGGGCTTTCCGGCCTCTCAGCCACATCTTAGGTTCACACCAAGGGCCGGCGACCACGCCGCCACGACGAGAGGATCGGCGATGACCCGCCATCGTGTTACCGGACGTGCAACGCGAACCCGCCGAGCAGCCGCCGGGGTCGGCGTCGGAGCGGCATTGCTCTTCGGCGCGCCCGCCTTGATCGATCTCGGAGCCGTCGCCCATGCCGACACCGAAACCGGTACAACACATCCCGACACAACCGGATCGGCGGAAACCGACGCGTCCTCGGATGCCGCGAGTATCCCGGAGCCGACGAGCAGCTCCGACCCGGCGACCGATGCGGAGCCGGCACCTGCCACCGAGGACACCGGACCTGCAGTCGAGTCCGTGCCCACCACCGACTCCGCACCCGTCACGCAGTCCACTCCCGAAACTCCCGAGGCCACTGAACCGACCCCGGAAACCTCAGCCGCGGTACCCGACTCGTCGACGACGTCGTCTCCGGCCGCGATCATTCCGCCCGAGACAACCCCATCGATCGAGACATCACCCGAACCGTCAGACGCATCGCCGACGACGCCCGGCTCCGACAGCAACACCGACAACCCTGCCGCCGAAAGTGCCACCGAGACACCGACTCCTGCAGTCGCCGAACGCGCCGCCGTGGCATTCGCAGCCGCCGACGTCACCGCACCCACCGACACCGCGCCCGTCATCGCCACCGGCCCAGCGCCCTACTCCGTCGACGAGGGCGGCAACCGTGTCGTCAACACGCCCACCGCCGTCGTCGCCGCCGTCCTCGGCCTGTTCGGCTGGAACCCGCTGGCCGCCTCCGAACCCGGCACCCCCGCACCCACACCAGCCCTCGGATTCCTCTGGGCCGCATGGCAATCGGTCAACCGGCGGTACCTCAACTCCCACCCCGCCCTCGCCCCGAGCGGTCAGACCACCACCGACGGCGTCACCACCGGCAGTCTCGGCGCCACCGACCCCGACGGCGACACCCTGACCTACACCCTGACCTACACCCTGACCACCGCTCCCACTCACGGCACCGTCGTCATCCACGCCGACGGCACCTACACCTACATCCCCGACGCCGACTACGCCCACGACCTCGCCGCCGACCCGACCCTGCCGGGCACCGACGCCTTCACCATCACCGCCACCGACGGTGCCGATCAGCACTTGTTCTCCGCCACAACACAATCCGGCTCACAGGCCACCATCACCGTGCCCATCGGCGCGGCCAACAACACACCGAGCGCGACGGTCGAGGTCACGGGGACCTCCACCAGCAGCAACATCATCCTGCCGGCAGGCGCCCACACCGTGGTGATGAACTCCGACGGCACCCGCGCCTACGTCACGACACCGACGACCAACAGCGTGGCGATCATCGACACCGCGACCGGCCAGATCCTGATGACCGTGCCGGTGGGCGCAACCCCGCAGAGCGTCATCCTCGCACCTGACGGCCTCACCGCCTACGTGGTCAACCGGGACTCGGACTCGGTGTCGGTGGTCGACACGACCGGAGGCACGGTCACCTCGACCATCCCGGTCGGCGACGGCCCACTCGACATCGCGTTGTCCGCCGACGGCTCGTATGCCTATGTGACGAACCAGGGTTCGGGCACCATCTCGGTCATCGACACCGCCGCCGGGACCGTGACCGACACCATCGACGTGGGCGGAGCGCCCCGCCAGATCGCGGTGAGCGCCGACGGTTCACGCGCCTACCTCACGTCGTATGGGTCTTCTCGGATCACCGTCGTCGACACGTTCGGCAAGACGATCCTCGGCACCACCGCCGTCGGCCCCAATCCGACCGATGTAGCGCTGAATGGCGATGGATCGACCCTGTATGTGACTTCGAACAACGGCTACCTGACCACCATCGACACCGCCACGACGGGAATAGTCGACGCCAACGAATTGGGTGGGTACTTACTGGGCGTCACCCTCAACCAGGATGGGTCACGAGCCTTCGTGACCGACTACGCCACCGGCAAGGTCAGGGTCATCGACACCGCCACCGGGACCGTCGTCGGCGATCTGTTCACCTGGGCCGGACCGGTCACCTCCGCAGTCAGCCCGGATGGGTCGTCGGTGTACGTCGCCAACAGCGGCTCGAACGCGCTGTCGGTCCTCCGCCAGAGTGTCACCGGCACCGTTACCGGCTCCGACATCGACGGCGACACCCTCACCTACGCGATCACCACTACCCCCACGCACGGCATCACCACCGTCGACCCGGCCACCGGCGCCTGGACCTACACCAGCAACGACGCTCTCGCGATCACCGACGACACCTTCACCGTCACCGTCTCCGACGGTCACGGCGGCACCACGCAGCAACTGATCACCGTCGGCGACGCCCTCACAGTCGGCGACGAGGTCTGAGCCAACCCTCCATTCAGAGGCCTCAGCCAGCCGACGTCACCGCAATGATCTTGTCCCGCAACTCCGGTCGGCAGATGACGAGATCGGGCAGGTACGTGTCGTCGCGGTTGTACACCAACGGCGAACCGTCGATCCGACCGCACCACAGTCCTTTTGCCTGCGCGACGGCCACCGGGGCGGCCGAGTCCCATTCGTACTGCCCACCGGCGTGCACGTAGGCGTCGGCCTCCCCGCGCACCACGGCCATCACCTTGGCACCGGCCGACCCCATCTGCAGCACCTCACCGCCGATCGCGTCGGCGACCGGTTGCGAGAAGGCCGGTGGCCGTGAGCCACTCACCACCACACGGGGCCGATCACCTTTCGGCTGCGACGCCAAACCGTGGGTGGGTTCGATCACCGTGTCGTCGTCGACGTAGGTGATTCCCAACGCGGGCAGTGCCACCGCACCGGCGATCAGTTCACCGCCGTTAACCGACGACCACAACGCCACATGCACAGCCCAGTCGGTGCGCCCGGGCATGCCGTATTCGCGCGTGCCGTCGACGGGATCGACGATCCACACCCGATCGGCGTGCAGGCGGGACTTGTCGTCGGCGGATTCCTCGGACAGCACCGCGTCGTCGGGACGTCGGTTGGCCAACTGCGCCATCAGGAACTCGTTGGAGCGCATGTCGCCCTCCTTGCCGAGTTGTTTGCCCGCCAGTCCGCCGGCGCGGATCTGCAGCAGCAATTCGCCTGCCGCGGTGGCGAGATCACCCGCGAGTGCGCGGTCGTCCATCACATCTCCTCCAGATCGGTTTACAGTCCCAGGTTCCGCAGCACCGCGTCGGCGGCCTCGGCCGGGGCACCGTCGTCGGGGGTGACGACGATGTCGGCGTGTTCGGGACGCTCATACGGTGAGTCGATTCCGGTGAACTGACTGATCTCACCGCGTCGCGCCTTCGCGTACAACCCTTTCGGGTCGCGTCGTTCGCATTCTTCCAGCGAGGTGTCGACGAAGACCTCAAAGAACGGCAGACCGCGTTCGGTGTGGATCTCCCGGGCCCGGGTGCGTTCGTCGGTGAACGGCGAGATCAGCGAGACGATGGCCACCGCCCCGGAGTCGGCGAACAGTGCCGCCACCTCCGCGGTACGGCGAATGTTCTCGCGTCGGTCGTCGTCGCTGAACCCCAGATCGGAGTTGAGCCCGTGCCGCAGGTTGTCGCCGTCCATCAGGTAGGCGGGGCGTCCCTCGGCGACGAAGCGTCGCTCGAGTTCGGACGCGAGAGACGACTTGCCCGAACCGGACAGGCCGGTCAGCCAGATCGTCGCACCGGCGTGCGGTCGGTGCTCGCGGGTGACCTTGGTGGTCTGCCAGACGATGTGACTGTCGTGGCTCACCGGTGCGGTGATCATGCCCGCGCCGACGGTCTTGTTGTTCGCGGTGTCGATGAGGATGAAGCTGCCGGTCTCCCGGTTGCGCCGGTACGAATCGAACATCACCGGCTGCTGCGTGCGCAGGGTGAGACGAGCGATCTCGTTGAGCCGCAGCGATGTTGCCGACTCATCGCGATGCAGCGTGTTGACGTCGAGCCGGTAGGTCAGTCCGGTGATCTCCACGCGCGTCGCGCGGGTGCCGATCTGCATCTCGAACCGGCTGTGCTCACCCAGGGTGGTGTCGTCGGCGAACCAGCACACCATCGCGTCGATGTCGCGGCCGACGTACGGCCGGTTGTTGGGACGCGCCAACATGTCCCCGCGGACGATGTCGATCTCGTCGGCGAGCTCGATCGAACACGCCATGGACGCGAATGCCTCGTCGACCTTGGTGCCGCCGGGTCCCCAGATATCGGTGATGGTGGTGGTGAAACCTCCGGGCAGCACCACGATCTCGTCGCCGCGCGCGAAGACGCCACCGGCGACCGTCCCCGCGTAGGCGCGATGGTCGGCACCGTCGGCACGCTGCGGACGGATCACGTACTGCACCGGCATCCGCGCGTCGATGAGATTGCGATCCGACGCGATGTGCACATTCTCCAAGTGCGACAGCAGCGTTCGGCCCCCGTACCAGTCCATCTCCGACGATGGATCCACCACGTTGTCGCCGCGCAGCGCCGAGATCGGGATGAAGGTCAGATCACCGACGTTCAGCTTCGCGGCGAAATCGACGAAATCCGAACAGATCTCGTTGAATCGATCACGTGACCAGTCGACGAGATCCATCTTGTTCACGCAGATCGTCAGGTGCGGAATGCCGAGCAACGACGACAGGAAGGCGTGCCGACGGGTCTGCTCCAGCACCCCCTTGCGGGCATCGATCAGAATGATCGCGAGGTCCGCGGTCGAGGCGCCGGTCACCATGTTGCGGGTGTACTGCACGTGTCCGGGCGTGTCGGCGATGATGAATTTCCGTCGCGGAGTGGAGAAGTACCGGTAGGCGACGTCAATGGTGATGCCCTGTTCCCGCTCGGCACGTAGGCCGTCGGTGAGCAAGGCGAGGTTCGCGTACTCGTCGCCGCGTTCAGCGCTGGTGCGCTCGATGGACTCCAGCTGGTCGGTGAAGATCGATTTGGCGTCGTAGAGCAGCCGGCCGATCAGCGTGGACTTGCCGTCGTCGACCGAACCCGCGGTGGCCAGACGCAGGAGTTCGCCTGAGGCGCCGACGATCTGGGCCCCACCGGCGGATGTATCCGCAGTCATCAGAAGTACCCTTCCTTCTTGCGATCCTCCATGCCGGCCTCGGAGATCCGGTCGTCGGCGCGCGTGGCACCGCGTTCGGTGACCCGGGTGGCGGCCACCTCCTCGATCACCTTGGCCACGGTGTCGGCGTCCGACAGCACGCATCCGGTACACGTCGCGTCACCGACGGTCCGGAACCGGACACGTTCGGTGTGAGCCTGTTCGCCTGGCAGACGCTCGAGAAAACGGTTGTCCGCCAACAGCATTCCGTCACGCGGGATCACCTGCCGATCATGCGCGTAGTAGATCGACGGCAGCTCGATGTGCTGTTCGGCGATGTACTGCCAGATGTCGAGTTCGGTCCAGTTGCTCAGCGGGAAAACCCTGATGTGTTCACCCTTGTGGTGGCGTCCGTTGTACAGGTGCCACAGTTCGGGACGCTGGGCTCGCGGGTCCCAGGCGCCGAACTCGTCACGGAAACTGAAGACCCGTTCCTTGGCGCGAGCCTTCTCTTCGTCACGCCGCGCGCCGCCGAACACGGCGTCGAAGCGGTTCTCGGCGATCCCCCGCAACAGGGCCGTGGTCTGCAGTCTGTTGCGGCTGGCGCCCGGACCGGTCTGCTCGACCACCCGCCCGGCGTCGATGTCATCCTGCACCGAACTGACGATCAGGCGCACGCCGGTCTGCTCGACCACCTGATCGCGGAAGGAGATGACCTCGTCGAAATTGTGTCCGGTATCGACGTGCATCAGTGGGAACGGGATGGGCGCCGGCCAGAAGGCCCGGCGCGCGAGGTGGAACATCACCACCGAGTCCTTGCCGCCGGAGAAGAGAAGTACCGGCCGCTCGAAAGTGGCCGCCACCTCGCGGAAGATGTACACCGACTCGGCCTCGAGGGCATCGAGGTGACTCAGCTCGTAATGAATCCGGCCCGCTGACGCCGACGACCCTGCCACACTAGACTCCCTTGACACGTCGAATATTCGACACCCAGTATTGACTATGTGACGGACACGCTAGGCGAGAGACGTTCCGACGGTCAACCACCCGACCGCAGGTCCCCATCGCCACCCACCGGACGCACCGTCGAGATCGTGACGGTGATCGCGGACGACGGCCCACTGACCCTCGCCGACATTGTCCGCCGAACCCGGCACTCGCGTGCGACAGCACACGCGGTCGTCAGCGAATTGGCAGCCCGCGGCTGGGTGAACCGGACGGGCGACGGCCACTTCACCGTCGGCCCCGCCCTCAGAGACCTCGCGGTGTCGATCGCGCACGCCGATCCCGTGAGCCGGTTCGCACGGCCGGTTCTCGAAGACCTCGCCGCGGAACTGGCCATGGATTGCTTCGTCGCCCGCCGCACTGGCAGCGAGGTGACCATCATCGAGAGCGTCTCCACCTCCGAGCCATCCCGGCATCACGAGTGGCCGGCCACGAGTTCGACGATGCCGCTACGCCCTCCCGTCTGCCGCGAATTCGTCGCCTGGGAGGCCCCCGAGGCACGCGCAGCCTGGATTGCCCGTGCCCCCGCCGCCCTCCGCACGCGGCTCGGCCTGGCCCTCGACGCGGTCCGCGCCCGGGGCGTCGCCATCGAGCGGATGACCGATGAGCACGTCACCCTGCTGACTGCACTCGATTCCCTCGACTCGACTGATCTACCTGCCGGAATGCGTCGTCAGATGGGCGAGATCCTGTCCCACCTCACCGCGATCGACTACCTGTCCGACGAGCTGCCCGATGGCGCGGACGCGACGATCTCTGTGGTGACCGTGGGCGCCCCGGTCACCGACGCGGCCGGTTCGGTGACCGCGTCGGTCGTCGTCTGCCCCACCGGAGATCTGACACCGCCCGAACTCCAGCGCGTCGTCGACGCGGCGACGGCCGCGGCTGGACGGCTCACACCGTCTCGCGAGTGACGAAACCTGGGGGAAGAGCTCCCCGAGTGGGCCGATCCCGCGACGATCGAAGCGGG